>JANWVW010000244.1 GCA_025056095.1 Bacteroidia bacterium | reverse complement strand
AGCGTTAGCGAAGTACCGAAGCGAAGCGCAGTGCGGAATGCCCCGACCCTTGCGCAGCAAGGGGCACGCCCAAAAAAGAATCCTACTCTTAAAAAAGCTCATAAAAGCAAGCTTTTTATCTAAATAAAGTTACGTTAAAAGATTTTCTAATCGTATGTCCTGCGCAGTTTTTAGCTTCTATTACTCCGTAATACACTCCCTCGGGCATAAGTTCCTCTGTATTGTTCTTTCTTCCGTTCCAAAATTTACCTACTTCGTTGGTTTCAAATACCTTATTACCCCAACGATTGTAAATCTCTATATGATAGCTCTGCCAACCTTTTACATTGTACTCAAAAACGTCGTTTTTGCCATCGTTGTTCGGCGTAAATACATTCGGCATTGCAAAAGAGCAATCTACAAAAGTAACATATATTTCATCTTTATCCGTGCAGCGCCCCGATAAACTGCTTACCGTAAGTTGGTACAATCCCGTTTGTGTAATTTCAATACTTTGAGTAGTTTGCCCACCAGGCTGCCAAGTATATTGCATGTTTGGAGATGGAGCTGTTAGTACCACACTGCTACCTGCACATACACAAGTATCCGAACCTAAATATGCATTCGGCACACTACGAAGAATTAAAATGGAGTCTTTTGTTGTACAAGGTCCATTGCTCACTTCTACCACGTACCAACCTTCTTCTCTGACCGTCAAAGTGTCAAAATTATGAGAGATAGGGGTACCATTTTTGTACCATTGGTAAGTGTAACTAGAACTTCCCTGAACACTAATCTGTATTGAACTTTGCTTACAAAGTGTATCTGTTTGGGGCAAGTTAATAGTTGGTCCGGGCACAATATTGACTTGAACCGTGTCATTTAATGTACAGCCAAAAGTATTAGTAATTTGTACTACGTATTGCCCAGCGGTAGTAGGCGAATAGATTTGGTTTGTACTTACAGGATTTCCACCTAAAAGCCATAAGTAAGTAGAACCTTCATTTTTGGCATCTAAAAATATGGGCGTGCCTGCACATGCCGTTATGCTTGGAGGTAAGCTATCCACAGGACTTGGTTTATAGGTTACCCAAACAGTATCTCGTGTAGTGCAACCTAAACTGTTTGTAGCTTGAAAAATATACATTCCTGATGAATTAGCCACACAGGTGTTTGTGCTACTGATTACACTGCTACCATATAGCCACTGTACACTTGTAGCCCCCGTTGCACTTGCTATCAAAATAATACTTTCATTGCTACAAGTACTTGTATCAGGAGGAACGGTTATAGTTGGCGCTGGATAGAAGTTAACTACCACAGAATCCGTTGCCGTGCACCCAAATGGAGTGGTTATCGTAACGTAGTATACGCCACTATTGCTGACTGTGATAGTTTGAGTATTCCCTATGGGATTACCGAGATAAGTCCAAGTATAGCTACTGCCTGGATTACCTGCATCTAGGACAGCTGTGTTATCACAAGTATTTACTGCGTGTGTAGGCACAGAAGGTAAAGGATGCACTGTAATAGGTAAATAAGCTGTATCTCTCACATTGCATGAGCTTGGATTTTCTACTACAAGCATAACTATGTACGTGCCTGGACTTGTGTAAGTATGAGTAGGATTAGGGCTAGTACTTGTAGAAGCATCGCCAAAATACCAATAGTAATTTATCCCGTTTATAGAGGTGTTCGTAAAGTTAACCGTTAAAGGAACACAACCTGAGTTAGGAGTTGCGTTCATACTCGCAATAATTACTGGGCTAGATACTTGAAAATCTAACTTAAAAATGGCATTATTACAGTTAGAGGAGTTATTTGTAGTTGACCATGCTCCAGGGGTAGCAGGAAACACACTATTACCCCAACATCCCGCACATACTGATTGGTACACAATTCCGTTTTTATCAAATCGGCTTGTTCCTCCATCCACATGCTCTCCTGAACTGACAGGTACGGCATTATTATCTCCTCCAAAAAAGCCTGCATATAATAAGCTAACCGCATCTTTGGCATATACAATCAAATAAAAATCCTGTCCGTCTGTGGTAGTTTGAGTAGCATTAGAGGTAGTGGTCATTCCAAGAGTATTACCTACACTGGCATTCGCGCCCCCTCCCCAACCCGATACATATAACTGCTCACATTTATCTACCAAAAAAGCAGAAAGAGAAATGTTAATCGTACCTGGAGTACCAAACCGAGTACTATATACTATTGAACTCAAAGTCGGATTCAGTTTAGTAATAAAATGTCCTCCGTTAGGTTCAGCATATACTGTTCCTATCACAGGATAAGTAGAGCTCAATGTTTGTCCTGCTACGTAGATATTTCCTGCCCCATCGCTTTGTACAAAATAGGTCTGGTCGTAGTTACTTCTGCCAATATAGGTTAATCGTATTAGTAAAGTATCTTGAAATTGAGCCACAAAGCCATCTGTATTCCCTTGCCAAGTGGTATGTAATGCAGTAGCATGAGTAGGAAGGTTATTGCTACGTGTTCCCCCACATACCGTAATAATGCTGTCTTTACCAAAGCATATTCCATACAAACCGTCATCGCCTGAACCCCCAATGTAGGTTGCCCACAGCAAGCTTTGACAATTTGTACTCATCTTGAATACATACCCATCCCGCGTACCTCCGTTGAAAGTATTGAACTGTGCTTTTACTTTGGGAATATTGAGTGAACCTGTGGAAGTAGCTACATAAATGTTTCCTTGAACATCTATAATAATTTCTCCACGTACGTCATCTCCATAATTTTTGTACAAAGCTGCGGTAGTAGGGCTGGCTGCATTAGATATACTTCCATCAGGACCTGAACCACCAAGATAGGTTGAACCTAATAGTGCCGTACCTAAACTATTGAACTTGAATACAACAATATCTCTATCTCCGCCGTTAAAAGTTTTATCATAGGCAGTGCTTGTAGTGGGAAAGTTAGCAGAGTTGGTTGTGCCAAACACGTATAAGTTATGAGCATCATCTACAATCATGCTATGGGGTTGCTCGCGAAGTGTGCCACCAATGTATGTGGAGTAGAGTAAATTACTTCCTGATGCATTGAATTTAGAAATAGCAATATCCATACGGTCATAAAAATCAGAAGAGCTAGTACCTGCCCAAGTAGTTTGAAATGCGCCAACAGTTACAGGATAGCCAGGTTCAAATGCTACTCCGCCTGCGTAAGCGTTCCCTGCATTGTCGTACGTAGCTGTAAAACCCCAGTTATTTGCTACTGAACCTGTGTAAGATGCAAACACCAAAACAGGGTCTATAATCAACGGAAAATTAGGCATGTATCCTTGTGGAAATTCATACGAAACGGCATTCCTATTCAGCACAAAACGGCATTCCACAGGTTTTTTAGATTGGTTAATGATTTGGTATGCATAAGGTTTTTGTTCAATCAGCTCTCCTACCGAAGTTACTAAATACAAATTTCCATTTTTGAGGTAGAGGTTGTTTAATCCTTTGTAAGTCATCTGTATGTTTTTTGGATTGCCCCCTGGCTGAATAATCCAATCGTATTTCAAGGTAGTACCTTGACTGTACACACAAAGGTCTATGTTGTCATACAAATGCTGGTAGTAAATTTTTTGGTATAGTGGCACATTAGTTTTCCATCTATCAGGGTCATTGCCCAAGTAGTAGTTGTGGTAGTAGGGTAAAAGTTCCCTGCCTTGTAAGGTAGGATTTTGAGCATGTAAGAATTCTATTTCAAACGCATGGTGGCGTAGAACTACCTCATCGGGATTGGGATTAGGATGTAATTGGCGAAGATCTTCGGGATGAATCAAGCAGAATAGCCAAGTTTTTTCGTGCAAAAAGAGTGTGCCTGCGGGTATATTCGTTTTGTATTGAAAATTTTCTTTCCATTGCCCTTGATTAGGCACAAAATAAAGATATTGAGCCTCATTATGCGCATAAATATAAGAAAACAAGAGCAAAATTCCAAGAGATGAGAAAACTTGTTTCACAATATAAAAATACGAATGCCCACTAAACTGTACAAATTTTAGATTGAAAAAGATATCCAAAGACAGGATTGATGCAAATTTTGCTTACAATTTCATTTGAGTTTATGTAAAATGATTTTTAATTTGATTTTTTGGGCGTGCCCCTTGCTGACGCAAGGGTCGGGGCATTCCGCACTACGCTTCGCTTCGGTACT
>JANWVW010000243.1 GCA_025056095.1 Bacteroidia bacterium | reverse complement strand
CGACATACAGACGTGGGATATCGTACTGTAAAGTACATAACGGAGTCGCCTTTCTTGTATTCTATATCGGGTACAGGTACGATCTGGGAATCAGACACAGGTAATCTTACGGTCATTCTTTTCCAAGTATTTCCTCCATCTCCTGAACGGAGTAGTCCTCTATTTGTAGCTACGTAAATTACTCCTGCACTATCAGGATGACAGAGTATTCTATGTACACAATATGCAGCATACCAAGGGTCTGTGGTTACAGTAGTGTTGGGGTTAGTTGAGGGCATCCATTCAAAGTTAAATCCATCGGTAGATTTGTATAGTCCGTTTCCTCTAAACATAGAAAAGTCAGGTTCGCCAGGTCCTCCATTTATAATATCAAAACGATATTCACCGGTACCATAGTAATAGGTTTTAGTAAATACGTCTTTGGCAATCCAAGTAATAGCGTGATTAGAATTTGCCTCAGGCACATGTACAGGATACCAACTATTTCCGCTATTATCACTACGATATAGACCTCCTGATACTGAACCTGCATAAACACGATTTGGGTAGTCTGGGTCAACCATAATACCACGTACTCGCCCTGCCATATTTGTAGGACCAATGTTTTCCCAGTTTATATTCAGTGCCTCGGTTTTGTACATGCGGCTATATTTTGCCATTTGCTCATAAGCCCGCTGGTATGCACCGTGTGGTATTTCGCCCGTAATTTCGTTGTTCCTAATTTGCTTCCAAAACTCAATTGCCCCATCTATTCTTTGGGCTTTCTTAAGCTTATTTGCTTTTTTTGGCACAAACTGTACGCCTTCCTTGATGTTATCAAGGTAAAAAAAGCAACCCACCAAGAGCAGCGCTAAGCCTGATATGATTACACTTCTATATGACTTCATAGATGAATATGCAGTTTAATTCAGTCGTAAAGATAAACATTTACGTAACAATAAACAAATTTTTACCTGCAAAGTTTGCCTATTTGTCAGAAAAATTTCAGTATAACTCCTATTTTCCTGGTATGCGAGTGTAAATGTAAAACCCACCTTTTTTGTCCAACAGTCTGCATTCTTGACAATAGTTTTCTAATTCTTTTGCATGATTAGACTTAGATACAACATAAACAGGTTTATCAATTTTACCTTTAAGTAGCCAATCTTTATCTCTTGCTTTTTCAGGATAATCTATAGGTCGTTTGCCATAGAAGTAATGCGCATAACTTTTATACTTCCATGTATCCAAGTAGCAGCTTTCTGTTGATTTTTCTATAAATAATTCTACGGCGGGACCTTGTGAGTAGTATTGTATTTTAGGTACTAAAAAATAATTGATAAGGTTTAGCCAAATTATCATGGTCAGCATTCCTGTTACTACTCCTAAACGTATGTTTTTTTTATGATAGTACCATAGGCTAAATCCAAATCCCAGCAAAAAAACTAAACCTATCAGGCTTATACTCCAGGACCAACTCACGGGCAACAGCACGTTCTGTTTTCCAAAATCATCTTTAATGAAGGATTGAATAAATTCAACCTGTGTAGCAATAAAAGGAAGAAATGTAGTGGATAGTCCAAAAACTATATATCCAATGGCATATATTATGTAAAAATCCCACTTCAATCGCACACTTGCCGAAGCATATATTCGATACAAAAGCTGCGCTGCAGCATAAGCGCCAGGAAAATACAGCAAAGAAGAGTAATGTACAATTTTGGTTTTAACAATAGAAAAAACAATCATCACTACCCAAAATAAAGCGTTCATATAGTAGTGTAGCCATTTCTCGTTGAAATCAATTGATTTGGTAAATTGACCTCTGAAAGCAAACGCAGACAAAGGAAAACAACCTAATATGAATACCACTAAGTGGTAGTAAAAGGGCTGCCCATGACCCGCGTCCTCTGTTTTGAACAAACGTATGTGATACTGTATAAATTTCTCCAAAATCTCTGTTCCATTCGTTTCAACCTCTGATACTACCCATATACTTACTACCACACTCATGCTAACTAAAACCAGCAGAATATTAACCCATGGCAATTTGAAATTTAGAGTGTATACCCTGACCACTACAAAAACTAATGCAGGTATTAAAAACCCCACAGGACCTTTAGTCAATACGGCTAAACCCAGAAATAAGCCCGCATAAATAGACCTTACAAGGTTCGTTTTACCTTCCTGCTCTATCCGTATTATTTGATAAATGGCACAAAAAATAAAGTAATTGAATACAGGATCTATTATTCCTGACTTGAAATAAACTGATGGCAATATAGAACCTAAAAAAATAGACATCCAAAAAAATCCAAAAGCTTTATCTCTTTGTTTTGTCCCAAAAACATACAAAGTTAGTAAAGTGATAACACCAAATATTGCATTTGGTAAGCGAGCTGCGAATTCGTTGATACCAAAAATTTTCATGCACAAGGCTTGCAGCCACATAAACAAGGGGGGCTTTTCCCAAAAAGGTTTAAAATCTACCTGTACCTGCAAATAATTTTGAGAAATTAACATTTCGCGAGCGCATTCGGCAAAGTTGATTTCGTCCCAATCAAATAAGTGTGCTCTACCTATGAAAGGCAAATAAGCTGCAGCCCCCAGTAACAGTACTATCAGTACATCTTGCGGATATATCTGCTTAAATTTTAAGTTTAGCACAAGATGTTGTCTTTTTGATACTCACGCAAAAATGAAATAAAAAAGTGATTTTCACAACAAAAATAAAATTTTAAGATCACCTTAAAACTATTCAGGAATAACCATTTGTGCAGTAGTACCGCTCCGCTGAATCAAAATAGCTTTGAAAAATTCTTCATCGGGCAGGCGTTCAGTAAGAAACAGATAAGTTTTAAGATACACTCTATCTTGTTTTTGAACTTGAAAATTTTCACTCAATTCGTTGATAAAGTCTGCTACTTGTTCAGGATTATTGTCTGCACAAATGTAGTAAGACAAAGCACTATTTTGAGAAAGATTAGCTTTGAGCTTAGCATGAGTAATTGCCGTAGCAATTTCATCAATATGCTTTTCCATTACAAAAGAAAAGTCTTTTGGAGTAATGGTCAGCAATATTTGGTTAAATTTATCTATGACAGCATATTGTTTAGGAGGTATAGTAATATACTTTGGAGCTTGAATCAACGTACCTTCTAAGGAAGTATTCAAAAAGCACTTAACACGTAAAGGTATTTGCTTATTTTCCAAAGGTTTAATTGTTCTTGGGTGAATAACCGAAGCCCCATAGTAGGACATTTCAACTGCTTGCTGGTAAGTCAGTTGGGGATATACTTGTGTATTTGGGTATCGCCGTGGATCTGCGTTAAGCACGCCTTCCACATCTTTCCAAATGTGCATTTCAGACGCTTCCAAAATGTTAGATAGAATAGCCGCAGTATAGTCCGAACCTTCTCTACCCAATGTAGTGGTTTGATTTTCAAGATTAGATGCAATATAGCCTGTTACGCAGCAAATATGTTCAGGAAAAGGTAGAAAAGTTTCTTTCACATTTTTTTGTGTCTGTTCCCATAGCACTTCTGAACCACCTGCCAAAGAAGTGGTTTTGATAATCTTACGGGCATCATAAAATTGAGTTTTTAAGCCTATTTCGTTCAAATACGCTGTTACAATTGTAGCAGAAATAAGCTCTCCAAAAGAAACGATTCGGTCATGTAAGTGAAAAGGAAACTCTCTCAATAAAGCAATACCTTGTATAACTTCTTGCATTTCAGTGAAGTATTTTTCTACTTCCTGATAAACAGAGTGCGTAGTATTGTTTTCAAAAAGCTCATTTATGATAGAAAAGTGAAAATCTCTTATTTTTTGGTATTGTTGTAAAGCTTCTTCTTTTTTGTATTTTCGGGAGAGTTCAGCTAGTTCTACGAGATTGTTAGTAGTTTTGCCCATAGCTGAAACCACGAAAATAAGTGGTCTTTCAGGATGTTGGGAAAGAATGTGTGCTACATTTCTTACGGATTGGGCGTCTTTAACCGAAGCTCCTCCGAATTTCATTACAATCAATTTAGACATGGCACAAAGTAAAGCAAAAATGTAAAAGATTGCATAATGTGTGTATAATTTTGTTCAAAGGAGGTGTTGTAGTTTTTTCAAGTTGTGATTTCATTTTTTGGGCGTGCCCCTTGCTGCGCAAGGGTCGGGGCATTCCGCACTACGCTTCGCTTCGGTACTTCGCTGCGCT
>JANWVW010000242.1 GCA_025056095.1 Bacteroidia bacterium | reverse complement strand
AGCGTTAGCGAAGCACCGAAGCGAAGCGTAGTGCGGAATGCCCCGACCCTTGCGCAGCAAGGGGCACGCCCAAAAAAGAAAAATCTTCACAATTCCACCAACCTTCTTACTTTTTGATACAAACAGGCATCCGTATTTTTAATTTTGCAGTATGAAACCTGAAATAAACTTGCTTAGGGCTATTTTTTTTGTGTTTTTTCCCTTGCTTGCTTTTGCCCAAAAAGATAAAATTTACTACGATCTGAGAGACCCTGACTTAGATGTCAAGCAAGTTTATCATGTACAATTTTTTTACGAAATCAATGACTCTTTGTTTTTGTATAAGCTTTATCCTGTGTTAAAAGAATGCGTGAACTTAGAAACCTTAGACATAACTAACAACTTCATAACCAAACTGCCCGAAGACTTCGGCAGCAATTGGAAAAATCTTAAAAAATTCAAAATGTTAAACAATCGGATTACACGTTTGCCTAAAAATTTTGGTAAATATTGGACAGAGTTAGAAGAATTTACCTTTGATTACAGTTTGATACACACTTTACCTGAGGGCTTCGGCGAGAATTGGAAGTCGCTTAAAAAATTCCACTTAGAAAGCTGCACTTTACGCGATCTGCCCTATAATTTTGGCGCAAATTGGCAGAGTTTAGAGGAATTTGCTATCAAAAAAACATACATTTACTATTTACCACAGTGGTTAGGACTATCCTGGACTAAACTAAGCAGTTTTACTTGTAACGATAATCGGATAGATTCTATTCAATCAGGTTTTGGAGATGCTTGGACAAACTTAAAGTCTTTTAGCCTAAATGATAACGCCCCCCGAAAAGGTACTTTGACACTTCCCAAAGGTTTTGGAAAAAATTGGAACGAAATTACCTTTTTTTCAGCACACAACGCTAAGCTTGCCCCTTTGCCCGAAGACTTTGCTCAAAATTGGACAAAACTCAAATACTTAGTTCTATCGGCTAATTATCAAACTGAAATTCCCCCTAAATGGCTTGCCCATTGCACAGAATTAAGAGAAATTCACTTGTACGGCAATGGTATCCAAAAAATTCCCGATGATTTTGGACAAACTTGGACAAAACTTATTTCTTGTTTAATGCATCAAAATAGAATAACAGAACTGCCCAAAAACTTTGGTGCAACATGGAATAAATTACAATGGTTTGATATATCTTCTAATCTACTCTACAAAGTACCTTGCAATCTCGGCGAAAATTGGAAAGAACTAACACAAGCTTACATCAATGACAACAAATTTCCCCCCAACATTAAAGTTCCTGAAAAACTGACGTTAAGCCCTCAACTACCTCAAACTACCCAAGCGGAGTGGCTTAATTTTATCAAGCAGGTTTGTATAAAGTGATGGGAACTTAGTTTTACTCAAATTCTACTTTGAAGTATTTCTGCTCTTCTATAATTTTTTGCCCTTCGGGGCTTAGAGTAAAATCAATAAAGTCTTTAAGCACGCCTGTAGGGCGTTCAAGAGTAATAAACCTGAATTTGCGAGTGATGGGGTATTTACCTGTTAAGCCGTTCATCGGAGTAGGTAAATAAGACCTGTACTCATTGGGCTTACGAACTTTGACTACCTTTATGTTTTTACCCCGAGTATAAAATTCCGTTCCAAAGCCAATTCCTCCTGGATATTTTATAGTAGAATCTATCATTTGATAGGAATTTTTGAGCGGAATCACATTCGGTCCAAAGGGGACTCCGCCCATTACTTCCTCAATAAAATAAGTATAAGTACCGTAACTCGGATCTAAGGTATAAGCCACAATAGGTATATCTTTTCCACCAAACTCTTTCCAACTTTTAGCTTCCCCAGAGTAAATCCGAGTAATATCATACAAAGAGAGTTCATTTACAGGATTATCCTTATTGACAAAAATAGCCATGCAAGCAATTAAAATAGGAATTTCTGTTGGTACAACATCGTGTAAATGTTTTGTTTCTGATTCTCTCAATGGGCGTGTAGCTAAACATACATCTACGGTTCGCCTAAATAAAGCACTTATTCCTGCGGCTGTTCCTCCTCCTTTAACTTCAAACTCTACATTTGGATTTTTCTTTTTGTAAGCTTCAATCAAGGCGGGCATTACATCATCTTTGAGCATGTCCGAACCTTTCATGGTAATAAGTGTTTTTTCCTGCCCCAAAAGAACCCATGAAGGTGTACTCAACAAAATGAAAAAAAGCAAACTAAGTACTTTTAGCATACAGCTATGCAAATATAAAAAAATCATGCCAAGTTAAAAAATTACTTAATTTTGTTATATGAAACTTTCACTTTTTCTAGTACTTAATTTTGTAGGAATATACGCTGCAATAGCCCAGGTTATTCCTGCGGCGCGAAGAGTAGATTGGCAAAATACAGGATACCCTCATCCTATTCCTAACCCAACCCATATTATCAATGTAAAATCTTTTGGAGCAGTAGGAGATGGTATTACAGACGATTATCCCGCAATTATTAACGCAATGAATGCATTAGGCGGACACAGAGGCGTGGTATTTTTTCCAGCAGGCACGTACTTAATTAAAAATCAAATTGCGGCAAACGATAGTGTAATTTTTAGAGGAGTATCTTCGGATTCTACAATTTTGAAGTTTGATTTTAACGGCAATACTAAAAACTGTTTCAATATATGGGGAGATTTTCCTGACACTGTCGAAGTGCCTATCATAGGTGGACTGAGTAAGGGCAGTAATACGCTTACTGTAACTAATCCAACGCATTTTGCTGTGGGCGAAGATATTGAAATAAAACAAGATAATGGCAGTTGGGACATCAACCCTGTATTTTGGGCAAATGAATCCGTAGGACACTTAGCTACTATTACGGCTATTTCAGGGAGCGAAATTACCATAAGTGAACCCCTTCGAATGGACTTTGATATTACCCTAAATCCAAGAATGCGAAAAGTTACCATGCGTAAAGAGGTAGGAATTGAATGTCTGCGCATTCACAAGGTAGATACTTGCAACTATACTGGCTGTGTATCTTTCAATATCTCTTTTAGCATTGCAAAACAATGCTGGGTAAAAGGCGTAGAAAGCAGCATGTCCATAGGGGCGCATATTGGGATAGGGATTAGTACACACATCACTGTACAAGGTTGTTACATTCACGATGCTTTTACCTATACAGGAGTAGGTACACGGGGCTACGGAGTAGTTTTATTCAAGCACACCACAGCTTGCCGTATTGAAAATAACATTTTTGAACATTTACGGCACGCTATGATGGTCAAAGAAGGTTCAAATGGAAATGTATTTGGATACAACTATTCTATGGACCCTTACCGAACAGAATACCCCCACGATGCAACGGCAGATATATCTGTACATGGGCATTATCCTTTTTCTAATTTGTTTGAAGGTAACATTGCACAAAATATCATTGTAGATGGTTATTGGGGCATAGCAGGACCATACAATACTTTCTTCCGTAATCGTGCAGAATTGTATGGATTCTTGCATGATATCTCGCCCCCACAGGAAAATCAAAATTATGTAGGCAATGAAGTTACAAATACTGCATCTGGAAAAGGTTTTTTCTTTATACCTGGTACAAATATCTTTTCTCATGGAAATAATGTCAAAGGTTCTATTGTGCCATCAGGTACAGGAACACTTGCCGATACCACTTACTACCTGACCTCAAAACCTGATTATTGGGATATACCTGGGGTTACTTGGTCTATTGGCATCCCTAATCCACTTAATTCAGGTACTAATCCTGCCAAAGTCCGATATTTTTCAGGGGGAGCAAAAACAGTATGTCAAACTTTACTAACAAAATCAAACACTACTTATTTTGAGGTTAGTGCTTTATCCCCTTATCCTAATCCTGCTTTTAGCTCAATATATTTCTCTGAACCTGTTCAAGAGTGTGTTCTTTCAGATGTGTCTGGCAAAGTATTGTTAGTACACAAAAACACTCAGCAAATTGATGTTGGCTTTTTAGCTAATGGATTGTACTTGCTCACAGTTACAAAGAGAGAGGTCAAAAAAACGTACAAAATAGTCAAGCAGTAGCGCTTTGCTGTGGGCTTTAGCAGGTCAAAAAATGGGTTTAGCTTGGTTTTCAGGTTTGGATGAAAGATAATTTCTTTTTGGGCGTGCCCCTTGCTGACGCAAGGGTCGGGGCATTCCGCACTGCGCTTCGCTTCGGTACTTCGCTGC
>JANWVW010000241.1 GCA_025056095.1 Bacteroidia bacterium | reverse complement strand
AGCGAAGCACCGAAGCGAAGCGCAGTGCGGAATGCCCCGACCCTTGCGTCAGCAAGGGGCACGCCCAAAAAATAAAAATATCTTTTAGACCTAATATAATCAAACAATTGTTTCCATATCTTTCACAGTCTTTGGTTTGCGCAAAGCAAACCGTTCAAAAAAATTAAAGCTTTTCTATAACTTTGCACGCATAATGTTACGCTTTTCCTCTCAAACAGGCTTTTATCAGGGTAAAGTAAGAGACATTTACAGTATAGGTGAGGACTATTTAGTCATTGTATCCACCAACCGTATCTCTGCATTTGACCACATTCTACGGCAAGAAATTCCTTACAAAGGACAAGTATTAAACCAAATTGCAGCATACTTTTTAGAACAAACCAAAGAAATTGTACCTAATCACTACCTTGGTAGTCCTGTACCAAACGTTACCGTAGCCGTGCGCTGCGAACCTTTTCCTATTGAAGTAGTAGTAAGGGCTTACTTAGCAGGGCATGCTTGGCGAGAGTATAAACTAGGTAAAAGAACTTTATCCGGTGTACCTCTGCCCGAAGGTATGAGACAAAGTGACAAATTTCCTGAACCCATTATCACCCCTACAACAAAGTCTAAAATCGGGCATGATATTGACATCAGTGCAGAAGAAATTATTAAGTCAGGATTAGTAGAAGACTTTGAATGGGCGCAAATTCAAGACTACGCCCTTAAACTATTTGAAAAAGGCACGCAAATGGCACAGGAACGCGGCTTAATTTTGGTAGATACTAAATACGAATTCGGCGTAGATAAAAAAGGCAACATCTTACTGATTGATGAAGTCCATACTCCTGATTCCTCTCGTTACTTTATGGCTCAAAGTTACTACGAAAGACAAGCGCAAGGCCTGCCCCAAGTACAACTCTCAAAAGAATTTGTGCGCGAATGGTTAATCAAACACGGCTTTCAAGGTTTAGAAGGACAAACTTTACCTGATTTACCTCCGCAATTCGTTCAAGAAGTAAGTAAAAGATATATTGAACTATACGAATTGCTCACAGGTAAAACATTTATTCCGCAAGATTACTCGGAGTCTCAAATTCAAAGTGCAGTAGAAGCATTTTTATCTACTTTGTAGCGTATGATAAATTCATTCAAGCAATGGATAAAGCCCTACTATCAAAAATGGCTTGTTTTTCAGGAGAAAAGACCTGTTTGGGCTACGCTTATTGTGCACGGTGGGGGCGCAGTGATAGCTAGCTTGTTTCTTTTATGGGCAATTTTTAATATTTTCCTGCCTATATACACTCGGCACGGTAAAAGTAGGCAAATTCCGAACGTGGTAAATAAACGACTTCCGCAAGCTATAGAAGAATTAGAAGACAAAGGGCTTACCGTGCGATTAGACTCTGTCTACGATGAAAAAAAACAACCTTTAACTATCATCGAACAATATCCCAAAGCAGGATATACCTATAAAAAACGCAATAGAGAAGTCATTTTGACCTACAACATGAGCAAACCCCCTTTAATAGAACTACCTGACCTGAAGGGTAGATCACTGGACATTGTCAAAGAACAGCTCAAAAGTTTGAAATTGAATATAGGCAATATTTTGTACGTTCCTTATTCGCATGTAGTATTCGTAGAGTATCAACACAAAGGAAAACCTGTAAAAGCAGGTCAAAAGATTCCACAAGGTGAAACGTTAGATATTGTTATGGGAAGCGGAAAATGTACTAAAATGCTTACACCCATATTTATCGGTTTAAGTTTGGAAGAAGCGATTCAAAAAGCACATATCTACGGATTAGAATATGAAGTAGACTCTACCAAATACATTCCTTTTGCTGACCCTACAAAAATATACAGTCAATCTCCTGGAATACGGGACTCCGTTTGTAAAGGGGACAAGGTAATTTTTGTGATTAGTAGCCATACTCAAAAGAAAAAAACTAAAAAATACTAAAAAAGCCCATGCTGAAAATTTTGAGAAAGAAAGAAATTGTCTTTTTACCTATTGTAGTAGTGTATGTATTTGGAATGTTTGTAGACATAATGGACACCGATGCAGCACAGTATGCTTCTATTGCTCGGGAAATGATAGAAACAGGAAAATACTTGTATTTCAAGCATCGGTACGCTGATTACTTGGATAAACCACCTTTGCTTTTTTGGCTATCCGCATGGAGCATGAAACTATTAGGTATCCATAATTTTGGATATAAGCTACCTTCGGTTTTAGTCGGGCTTTTATGTATATATTCGGTCTATCGGTTAATGAACTTATGGTACAATGAAGAGATAGCTTATTGGAGTGCACTATTTTTGGCTACTACGGAGACTTTTTTTCTTATTCAAAATGACATTCGTACAGATACTTTGCAAATAGGCTTTACTTTGTTTGCACTGTGGCAACTAGTAGCCTTAGAAAAGACAAAAAAGCCAATATACATATTAGGTGCGGGTGTAGCAATTGGTTGTGCAATGTTAGCCAAAGGACCAATGGGGATAATGTTACCTGTTTTAGCCTTAGGTACAGATGTCTTACGCAAAGCCGAATTCAAGCGCATACTCAACTGGAGATGGTTAGCTGTTTTAAGCATAGCGGGAGTACTTCTTATTCCGATGCTTATTGCTCAGTATCAAATGTACGGACTTAAAGCTATACGTTTCTTTTTTTGGTCGCAAAGCTTTGGCAGAATCACGGGAGAAAGCCCTTGGCGCAACGATGCAGGATATTTTTTCTTATTTCATTCTTACCTATGGGCATTTGGACCTTGGACTATATTGTGGGCGTACGCATATATTAAAGAAACTTTTAATTTTTTCAAAAAAGAAACACAAGTAGAGTATAGCCTTTGGGGCAGCTTTACCTTGATTTTCGTAACCTTATCCTTTTCTCACTACAAACTTCCTCATTACATTTATATTGTAGTTCCTTTGGGTGCTATGCTCACGGCTAAGCACATTCTTACAGATTACGAAAAAATAAAAAGATGGCTTTCTGTAGCACAATTTAGCATGAACTATTTGATATATGCCTTGTTGTGTATTACTATACTATGGCTTTTTCCTTCCCATTGGGTGTGGTATATTGTGGCTACATTGTTTTTTGTTTTTACCCAATATCAACAATGGATAAAAAAACAATTCTTGTTAAGCAGCGTAACTACTATGATAGCCTTGCATGTAGTATTTAGCCTGCATGTATATCCTACCTTGCTAAAGTACCAAAGTACGCATGAAATAGCTAAATACGTCAAACAAAATATGCCCAAAGACTACTCTTTTGCAACATTTACTTTTAGTAATCACTCATTAGACTTTTATAGCAACCAGATAGTACCCTGTATAGGTTCTCGTGGAGAGGTATTTGAGCAAGTTCGGAAGGGCAAAAAGTTGTGGTTATACATAAAAAAATCCGATATTCCACATCTGCAAGCGCAAAATGATATTACAGTCAAGCTAATTTATGAAAATCAGTATTTTATGGTAGCTAATTTATCTATTGCTTTTCTCAATCCTAAAACACGCATGCAAACTTTGGAAAGCCGATGTATTGTAGAAGTTGGTCTTAGTGCATAAAATTTTACGTCTAAATAGAACAAAACTCATCAATACTTGTTATGTTATTAACGTATGGCAGAGAGTATTTACCCTATTCGTCTGAAAAATAATAAAGGTGAAGAGGTACCGTTAGGAACTTATCAAGGTAAGGTATTGATGATAGTCAATATTGCTACGCGATGCGGCTTTGCGCCCCAGCTAAAAAAGTTAGAAAAAGTGTATCAAAAATACAAAGATAAAGGCTTTGTAGTGATAGGTATTCCAAGTAATGACTTTGGCGGACAAAACCCTGAAAACGACGAAGAAACCATGCGTACCTGCCAAGTCAACTATGGAGTAAGCTTTCCCATTTTTAGCAAGGTCAGTATAAAAGGCAAAAACAAACATCCGTTATATGAATATTTGACCCGAAAAGATAAAAATGGTAAGTTCAGTTTTCCTGTTTTTTGGAATTATCAAAAATATCTAATTGACAAGCAAGGTAGAGTAAGGCGAGTGTTTTTGAGTATGCTTCCCCCAAGCTCATTGATTGTAGATTACAATATTCGCAAATTACTCTCTGAATGAAATTTTTTTCTAAAAATGATTATTTTTTTGGGCGTGCCCTTGCCCACACTTCGCTTGCGCTCGTGTGGGCAAGGTCGGCGTGCTTCGGGCTACGC
>JANWVW010000240.1 GCA_025056095.1 Bacteroidia bacterium | reverse complement strand
TGCGACTTATACTTTTATAATGACTACCAATTTTTACTTAACGAATTGGATACATACAATATTATCCTCACACCTCACTGGCGCAATTCAAATCCTAACCTGCACATAGACAAATCACACGAACATTTTGAACACTTATTCTTTGCTGGTCTATTTAATGCAGGTTTCATTGGGTGTAATCAACACGCTAAACACATGATAGAGTGGTGGGCGGCTTGCTGTGTGAAATTAATCCCTCAAATTGTAAAATCAGAATAAAGAATTAAAAGAACTAATCAAAAATACTCAAAATGAAATCCATAATTATATTTACAAATCAAAAGACTATCGATTGGGAAACTACATTTTAAGGCCATTACGCCAATTAAAGAGGTTAATAAACCTATATAAAAATAGCTTCTCATGAAAATTGCTTTTATTAGTATCATGACTGCTGCTCAGTGGGGTGGAAGCGAAGAACTTTGGTCTGCTGCTGCAGCATATGCCTTATCAAAAGGTGATGAAATAATAATCAGTGTTTACGACCAAATGAGTAACGCGCCTCAAATTGTTGAACTAGTAAATAAAGGTGCTCATCTACACACAAGAGCATTATTTAAAAACCCAGAACTTATTCCACCTCTTATAAAAAGAGCTTTTAACTTTATAAAGCGCAAACTAATACCACCTAAACCTCCTGCTTTTTCTCTCCAACCTATTCTAGACTTCCAGCCTGACGTTCTGTGTATTAATCAAGGTGATACGTACGCAGCAGCATTAGATCCAGAAGTAATAAAGCTAGTTGCATACAATATTCCTTACGTGTTAATCAGTCAATTTAATCGCGAGATAAGTGTATTTCAAGACATACAGAGAATTGAGCAAGTAAAAAAGTTCTGTTTAGGAGCCAATTATTTTCTTTTTGTTTCAGAAAGAAATTTTCAAATTGCCAAGCGGCAGCTATTTAATTCAATGCGTAACTCGCGTCTCATTGGAAATGCTCCCAGTTTAAAACATTACGATCTCATAACGTATCCGTCTCCTAATGAATGTTATCAAATGGCATGCGTTGCCCGTTTAGAAGCAAATATAAAAGGTCAGGATTTACTCTTAGAAGTGTTAGCTCAACCTCATTGGAAAAATCGCAATTGGCAACTTAATTTATATGGCTCAGGTCCCTCTTATCAATATTTAAAATGTCTCGCCGAAAACTTAGGAATCGCCCACCGTGTATATTTTCATGGACATGTGAAAGACATAAAAAAAATATGGCAAACTAACCACATTAATATACTTCCTTCTATTAGTGAAGGTACTCCATTATCTTTGCAAGAAGCTATGATATGCGGAAGACCTTCAGTAGTAACGGATGTAGGAGACAATGCAAAGTTAGTAGGGTATGATCAAGAAAGAGGCTTTATAGCAGAAGCACCAACTTTGCGGTATTTGTCCAATGCTATGGAAAAGGCATGGGAAAGCCGCAACCATTGGGAACAGATGGGAATAGCAGCACATCAATACATTAAGGAACACATAAATATGTATCCCGAAATAGAGTTGTATGATTACTTATGTAAAAGCAAGAAATAATGATGCAGCAGGGAATTTCAGTGGTTATATGTTGCTATAATAGTGAGAATAAATTACCAACAACACTCAAACATCTTTCTGAGCAAGATTTTTCTGGTGCGTGGGAAATTATTGTAATAGATAATGGCTCCACCGACAGCACCTCCTATGTTGCGCAAAATGTTTGGAAACAGCTTAACTCTCCTACACCTATAAGAGTAATTTACGAGCCTCAGTTGGGTTTAAATTTTGCAAGGCACTGTGGTATTTTAAATGCTCAGTATGAATATATTATCTTTTGTGATGATGACAACTGGCTAGCGCCAGACTATCTTTCTATTGTATATCAGAATTTTCAGCAAATGCCTGACGTAGGAGCCATGGGAGGACAAAGTGAAGGAATATTTGAAGAGCCTCCCCCACCATGGTTACTCAAATACATAGGTGGATATGCCATTGGCAAGCAAGCTACTCGCTCTGGAATTGTAGATCAACGAAGATTTATATGGGGGGCAGGTATGGCTGTAAGAGCCTCAGTACTGAAAAAGATTTACAATCAAGGCTTTCATTCTATACTCTCTGACCGTAAAGGAAATACTCTTTCTGCTGGTGGTGACGGGGAACTATGTGAATTAATTATGCAAGCAGGGTATCATCTGTATTATGATGAAAAATTAAACTTTAAGCATTTTATTACTAAAAATAGATTATCTTGGTCTTATGTTTGCAAACTTTATTATGGATTTGGTCAATCACATTGGTTTTTAAGTTTGTATAAGTATGTATTTAACCATAGAAGCTCAAAGCGTCCTTTTATTTGCGATATGCTGTATCTAATAAATTCAGTAAATTTATTGATTAGAGAGCTATTTAATTTCTCGTACAAGGAGTGGATAGCTTTTTTTCTTAAACCCAGTCTCGTGTATGACCGGCGAATAGTAATGGAAATGAAAATAGGAAAGCTATTTTCCATACTTACATCTATTTGCAGTTATCGCCGTAGTGTCTTATCTATACATCAATTACGTAAAACAAGTTAAAACTTATGAAATTTTTTATTCAGATAATTTATCGCCTTTTAGATATTGCTTTTTACAAATTTTCAATAATACAACCACTACTAATAGATATTGTAAATGGTTACTTTCATCAAGATAAACAAGCACTAAGAAAGTTTCTTTCCAACCATAAAGAATTTATTGGAGAAGAAATAGAATCTCTACCCTCAGTTCTTAATTACGAAAAGCACATCAAAAAAGCTATTACTTTAGTAGATTTACTGAATTTAGATAAGTCACTTAGCGTTATAGATATAGGAAGTGCTTATGGTGATACATGCGTTACTTTCGCAAATAACTTTCCACATGCTAAAATATATGCATTTGAGCCCATAGAGGAAAGCTTTAAAAAATTATCAGAGAAAGTAGGTAGCTATTCTAATATCAACACATTTAACTTAGCATTAGGTAACCCTATATTAGATTTTTCAGAAATCGAAATACATGTTACAGCTAATTACCTATCTTCTTCTTTACTAAAAATAAACCCTAATCATGATAATACATATCTAAACTCTGCATTACAAGAAATCAAAACAGAAAGAGTAAAGATTGTTAAGTTGGATACAATATTCAAAGACATCAACGAGTATTTTAATATTGTTAAATTAGATGTACAGGGTTACGAGTTAGAAGTATTGAAAGGCGGCGAAAATATGCTTCAAAGAACCAATATTGTTATCGTTGAAATGCAAAACCACGAGGACTATGAGTCAGGAATAAAATACTATGAAATTGATAGCTTCCTCAGAGAAAAAAATTTCCTGCTTTTCGACATTATACCTTCTATATACGTAAATAGAAAATTATATGAGTGGAATGCTATTTATGTAAGTAAGAATTTATAAGCATATTCCATAAACATTGTTACACTTACCCTAAAAGAAGTCAGCGTGCATGATTTCATGAAGATATATAAGACACTTTACCTACTGAATTAATAACTTTAAGAACTTGCATCTTTGTAGCGTGATAGCCTAAGTATGAAGTGCTCTTTATCAGTGGAAGATTCATGTAGCGTATCTAAATACGGCACAACTTTGGAGTTATACTGCTCTAAATATTAACCTAAAGGCAATCAATTTTTAACAGGTGATTTTTATCATGTACTTTAAAGTGCTTTTACATCTAAAACAAATTTGTAAAAATAGTATGCTTTACAGTTGGATACGTTAATATAATTTACTATCTTTATGTAGTTAACCAAAATTTATGGGGCTGGTCTATGCAAAAATAATAGACCTTTTGGTTATTGATTATCAATGAATTGATTAATTTGGCTTAGTAATCTTACAAATTATGGCGCATATTTTTCATAATCTTAAAACTGAAAAGAAATGTAAAACTGCCACTGGTTGAAGCCTCGAAGAATTTAATGCGTTAGCAGAAGTTTACAACAAGCCCCAATCAGCTCATCCACCTGTTCTGACAGCGATAGTAAAAAGCAGGTGTTGTATGTAAGTGAGTTATGGTGGGGCAGTGTACATGATATAAACATTTCCAAGACTGAATTTTAGAGGAAAGCGGATACATGTAGATTGGTATAGAAGTATGATATGTAACCGGTTAGTTGTAAAACCTTATAAAAGGTCGAAGGGAAATTG
>JANWVW010000239.1 GCA_025056095.1 Bacteroidia bacterium | reverse complement strand
TTTTTCCTTTATTTCTTAAAAAACCTTCTATCAATGTCAGAAAAATCCGTATGTTTGCCTTATTTACTGTGTCTTTCAACAATGAAAAGACATTTATTTTTTCATACTGTACAAAAGTACAGTTTTTTTTGTATCTACTATTAAGAACTTAAAAAATGTCACTCATATTGATAGTTTGTCATCTCTGTTTAATAATCCTAATTTTACCTCCTGTATTTGGACAATTTTTTGCAGTCCATGTACCTCGTAATTCTATTCTGTTATTTTCTTTTACATAAGCCATAGGCATTTCTTTGAAACAAAATACCCAATCTTTACTTTTTTGAACTACTTCATATTCTTTGAGTTTGAGTGTTTGGTTAGAATTTTGATAATTGCCCTCAAAGTTATATACGACCAGTACTTGGGTACTATCCTGATTGTCGTAGAAAATACTTTTTCCTTTTACACTATTATCTTTGTTGATTTTGATTTTGAATATGGTTTTATAGAATACTTCACTGTTTCCTATATCCTGAGAAGTAAAACCTTGATATGTTCCTTGCAGCTTCTTTAGAGGAATAGAGTTTTTTTCTTTTTGTGCAATTCCATAATTGAAAAGGATAACAACACTTACTACTAATATAAAAAAACTTTTCATGGTGATGCAAAGTTATAGAATATGAATAAAAAAGAAAATCGGTACCAATACGGACGTGTTATTTTTTAGTTTATTTTGAGTTTAATGGGTAGTTTTTCTGATGTTAAGTTTATTTTTGGGCGTGCCCTTGCCCGCGTTTCGCTGCGCTCATGCGGGCAAGGTCGGCGTGCTACGGGCTGCGCTTCGCTTCGGTGCTGCGCCCCACCCGCCCACCCCTGGGCAAGGGTAAAAGTGCGGGCGAGGGGCTTCGCACCAAGCCTGACGGCTTGCCCTTCGCATGCCTCACGCAGATAACTTTGCCATTAAATTAAATCCCCTTATGCCCAGTTTAACCTTGTAAATAACTGAAGATAACTATCAAACAAGGTAAAGCAAAACGATGCTTAAAAACAAAGTAAAACCTCAAAATCTATGGTAAAACCGCGTGAGGGGCATGGAGCATGCCGTCAGGCAGTGCGAAGCGTGAGCGTAGCACCGCAGCGCACGCGTAGTGCGGAATGCCCCGACCCTTGCGCAGCAAGGGGCACGCCCAAAAAAAAGAAATTCTCTTTTTAGAGTGGTACAATTTCAGAATAAAAAAGCATAGAATAGAGCTTAGATTTTAGCAAAAAGTCGGCGTTTTTATTAAACAGATTAGAATCCAAATTAGACCTTATTTGAGTTGTTATATCTCTGTTTTTCATGTTACACATATTACACATCAAAGAGAGTCCTCTGCTGGGTTTTTATTGGTTTATCTTCTAAAAATTTCAAAATCTCCGTTTCATCTGAAAATTCAATCCCGCCTTTTTTAATTAACTCTTTGTTTCCTAGGGGTGTAGTATCAAATTTCTTTGGACTAAGTACAAAAAGTGGTATTCCCATCTCTAATGCAGATTTCCCTGCATTAAATGTACCGCTCATTTTTCCTGTTGTAGGATCTTTTTCAGGTCCCGACTTAATAACTACTACCGCCTTAGACATTGCACATACCAGTTTGTTTCTTGTCATTGCATTTTTTCCAGAGAATATCTCGTTAGGTGCAAATTGTGATACAAATAACGCGTTCTCTTCCCAATTAAACTTTTTTATCTCTCTTTTAATCGTAAGATGATTTACTCCAAAACTTAAAACCATCGTAGTAGTACCTTGAGCTTCAAGAGCGCCTAAGTGAGCAGCCGTGTCAATGCCTTTTGCATATCCAGAAATAACATTGATGCCGTTTTCAGATAATTTTCGGGCAATAGTTTTTGTAATCTCAATTTCAAATTCACCTACATCTCTTGAACCAACTATGGATACACCTTTCTGATTTAATAGTGGTAAGCATCCCTTGCAATATAGAACGGGCGGTGCACTATTGCCCATATTTTCCAAAACAAACTTTGGATATCTATCGTCATTCAATCGTATAACAATAGTTTCCTGGAATTTAAATCCTTGATAAATTTTGTTTTTCATTGGCTTCTGAAAATTTAGCTTGTCTAATTTTTGGAAAAAGTTTAGATAATTCATCTACTCTCATATCAAACCAATCGTTTGTCGATATCTTATTTGCTAACAGTTTTTTAAATATGCAACATCTGCTCTCTTTACCAAAACTAGGTACATTTAGGAGTATATACCACGAATATTCTTTGTTTCTCATCTTTTTGAACGAGTTTTTGTGATTGTCAAAACATAAATTTTATTTGCTTTTGCCCTACTACTGATAGCATCAAAAGCTGCACTTAAAGTTTCACCTGAACGATAAAGATCATCAAAAATAAGAACGTTTTTTCCTAGGAGTGCATTAGTGTCAATACTGAATGCATCTTTTAATATTTCTCGCCTTTTTTCTGGTTCAATTATATCTTTTAATTCAGAAGTTGATTTTACTTTCCTTAAAACATTGGTATCCACAAAAATATTCAAGTATTGCCCGATATGTTTTGCAATCTCATAAACGGGTTGAAAAGTCCTATTAGTATTAGATGGGGGTATGGGTATAATCACATCTATTTTCCAATTTTTTCTTTTCAGAAAACTTGAAGCCACTGCTGCAATTTCTCTTGCGTGAGAAATTTCATTTCTATATTTTAGCAAGTATAACTTTTCAGCAATGGGTGGCCTTTTAGTATCCCAAAGGTTTGATAAGGGGTCTATTGGGATACTATAAAGAGTATGAAGGTCTAAAGCCCAACCTTCTACCCACCTTCCAGGTAACTGTTGAGGATTTATTTGCACATTTGCAATCAATAGCACTCTCATCTTTGAGCATAAAAGTATGCAACTTTTGTGAACTAAGCAATACTTTTTTCAAAAAAATTTAACATCAGCCTAGAATTGTTCTGAAAGAGGTGCATAGTGAAGCTAAAGTTATTGATTTTGAGTTAGTTATGGTAAAAAATTGGTAAGATATTTAATAACGGAATTAGGTGAAATGAGTTTTGAAGGACACTAATGAAAAAAGTAGTCAAATTCTGCCCGCAGGGCATAAAGAAAACAGTTTTTTGATATCAGATTTTTTGAGGGGAACAGTTTTTGTAAGGTATTTTCAAGTTTTTTGAAGGATGTAGAAGTTAAAAAGCGTGAGGCGTGCGAAGGGCATGCGCCAGTACAGTGCAGAGAGAAGCACAGCACCGAAGCGTGAGCGTAGCCCGCAGAACGTCGCCCTCATAGGCGTTTCGATGCGATCATGCCCATAAGGACACGCTCAAAAGATTAAAAACTTTGCATACATCTTTTGTGTAACACAAAAAATTTTATTTCTATGATTGATTACTGCGAATATTTTAGGACACCTTTAATGTTTCATCTTTTTTCTCCATAAAAACAAAATAACTATTACAATCCTTTGGTAACACGATAGAAAAAAATGTTTGTCTTTTTACTTCTGCTGGTAAATACTTTGCTTTTTAGAGCAACTTTTTAAGATTTTTTTATTTTACTTTGACTTTTTCTTAAAAACAGCGTATATTTACTACTGAATTTTAATTTCCTTTGTGTTATGAAAATCACCATTCATTCCATTCACTTTGACGCTGATAAAAAGCTACTTGCTTTAATCCAAGAGCGTCTAAATAAACTAGACCAGTTTTTTAATCATATCATCGGGGCAGAAGTGTATCTTCGTTTAGACAAAGACCCCGATGCAGGTAACAAAATCGTAGAAGTTAAAATAGATATGAGTCAAAAAGTAGAAACAGTTAAAGCTCGTTCAAAAACTTTTGAAAAAGCGTTAGACGAAGTCTACCATGCATTAGAGCAAATTGTAAAAAGGCACAAGGAAAAACTCCGCAATAGAAAAGTAGACAAGAATCTCCTTCTTATAGAAGATTAACCTTTCACATATCCCATTTTAATAACTCTCCTCTTCAAAGAGGAGAGTTTTTGCTTGATTCCAGTACTTTGGGCATAATAGTCTTTTTAACATTTGATAATTTTTTCTTGCTGTTTGTGAGTTAGTTACACTTTTTTCGTAAAATTTCTCTTGACAGGGTTTGTTGTGTTGTTATATCTTTGCAGTCCCAAAACAACGAAAGGGGCTCAGTCAGGTTAAGTAAAGTAAGTGGTGATTAGGTTAGTTGAGGTTGAGTAGGGAAGGTGTAGTGGGCGGTTTATTTGGGACA
>JANWVW010000238.1 GCA_025056095.1 Bacteroidia bacterium | reverse complement strand
CTTCGGGCTACGCTCACGCTTCGGTGCTTCGCTTCGCTACGCACTGGGCTAACGCCCACCCTCCGCATGCCTCACGCTTTAAACCTCAAACAAATTTTAAAAAATCAAAATACCCTAAATGTTAATCCAACAAATCTTCAAACTGTACAGCAGGTAGTTAAGACCAGCTAAACAATCCCCTTTGCTTTTTTTTGCTACTAACCAACTTGCTATGAAAGTGTTTTTATTTCGTCCTTACATACACATCGGCTACACTAGTAGGAACTTTTCGATAACGGTTCAATAATGTAGGTAAGTAGTACTGCAATTGACCAAATAGGTTGTGTTCATCAATAAATAAAGCAGGCATGTCTTGGCTAAGTGCTTGGTAAACTTGTGGTAATTTTTCTTTAGCAGAGATAAGTTTTCGATTTTGGTTATGCTTAAAAAAGTCCATTTTATAGTAAGCAATGCTAAAATTTGTATAATAAGTAGCACATTTTCTGTTTAGTTTTACATACCATTCAGGGCGGTAAGATAAAATAAGTATGCGTTCTTCAGGTTCACTGTGCAAATGAACTATTTTCTCAAAATTTGCCCACTGTAAAGATAAATCATGGTATACTGCATGCTGTTGACTTATCCATCCTCCTTTTTTAATCAATTTTTGAGATAATAAGTAATTGTAAATCAATGGACTAGCTACTATTGCGTATAAGCATAAATTAAAACCTACTATTGCCAATATGCACAGCCAAGAAATAGACTTCAACCATTGTTTTTGTAAGGTAAGAAAGAAAACAGAAAGAAAAAGAGATAAAAAAGGGGCAGTTTGTAAAATGTAATGAAAATACAACCTTCTAATTCCTAAAAAAATACCCAATACGGCTGTCAAAGTACAAATTGTAATAATTGTCTGTCCCTTTTGCCTTTGTACGTTGTAAGAAATATGCCCAAAATACCACAACAAAAAGCCAATAAAACCTATAATAATGAAAATTCCCCAACTTCGTACAATATCAAGCAAACTTTGTCTTACAGATAGCACTTCAAAAGGATTACGACCTATTAGAATATAATCCAAATTGTAGAGTATCCCTATATCCCAAAACTTATCCCAATGCCCTGTAACCCAACGGATGAAACCGTAAATAAACATAGGCAGAAATAAAAAAAACAGCATCTCAAACAAATGTTTAGGCTTGGCAGCAAAAACAAAAAGGTAAGCTATCAAAACACCTATTATGTGTGTAATAGCTTGGTATCTAAACCAAACTGCAAAAAACAAGCATAAGCCAATCTTTGTAAAAACCCATTCATCATATTGACCTACCTCATCCGTATATTTAATTAAATAAAAAATGCTGATTACCACAGGCAAATTCATCAATAATTCTGCGTTCAGCTCTTGTGTATGCCAGGGTATGCTACTCAAAATAATGTAAAAATAGGCAGGTAGTAAGGAAAATTCAGGCAGCAACCTGAAATTATTTGCTATCTCCGCAATTAAGAGCCCGGTGAAATAAATCCAAAAAATAGCCAATATTTTAATCGCCAAAAGAGAATGCGTTCCAAAAATTCTATACATAAAAGAATATAAACCTACTACCAAAGGTGGCTTATTGTCCCATGCATCTGTGTAGTTTTTACCTTGTTCCACTACTCTTTGAGCGCATATATAATAAGTTGCTTCATCAGTTAAAATGTGATGTTTGTCTAACGAAGGAATACGAAGTATAAGTGTAAAAATGAGTAAAAAAACGTAAGGAACAAAACTATTGCGGCGCTGAAATAAACTTATCCACATGATAATACCGTACACAAAAATAGATAAGGCTTCTCAATTAAACTGCAACAAGCTAAACTTTATTACCTCGTAGAAATGTTTGAATATCCATTCTTTTTTTACCTTCTTTTTGTAGCACTAATACATTTACGTAGCCATCAGCGCCGTAAATACGCAAATACATTTTATTATCCGTTTCAAAATGCCCAGTAGGCTTTTGGTGAGCTTGGACTATAGGTTCAACTTGATGTATTTTGTAGTATACGCCATTGAGAGTAGTCCAAGCCGAAGGATGCGGATTCAACCCTCTGACAAAATTATAAATTTGCTTGACAGTTTTTGACCAATCAATTTGAGTATTTTCCTTTGTCAATTTAGGGGCATAAAAAAGGGGTTCTACCTGCTTTTGAGGTGTTGGAACAATTGTATTTTGACTTAAACCTTCCAAAGTTTTAAGCACTAATTGACTACCTTTTTGACACATAATCGCATACAATTCTCCTGCGGTCATAGTAGGAGAAATAGGTATTTTTTCTTGCAGCAGTATATTTCCTGTATCTACTTGATTGTCAATAATAAAAGTAGTAACACCTGTTTCTGTTTCTCCGTTAATAATTGCCCACTGAATAGGGGCAGCACCTCTGTATTGCGGCAAATATGAAGTATGCAGATTGAAGGTACAAATACTCGGTATTTTCCAAACCGATTCAGGTAAAATTCGGAAGGCAACTACAACCTGTATATCAGGTTGCCAGGCTTGTAAGGTTTGAATAAAAGACTCATCTTTAAGATTTTCAGGTTGCAAAATAGGAATATTGTTTAGTAGGGCATATTGTTTTACCGCAGAGACTTGTAGTTTTTGCCCTCTGCCTGCGGGTTTGTCAGGAGTAGTAACCACACCTTTGATAGGATATCCTGCTTTTTTAATGGCATCCAAACAGAATACAGCAATTTCGGGCGTGCCCATAAAAACAATGGTAGGTTTTTGCTCTTGCATAAATGCTTCGCAAAAATAGTTAAGAGGTCTAATTTTTTATGTCAAAACAGATTTTTGAAATGCAAAACTACATCAGTTTATTTTACTTTGCACAATTAAAAGTGCAAGTAAGGTAAGGTTAAATTTTAATTTTTTTGAGGATATCCTTGCCTACACAAGCATAGCGAAGTGTGAGCAAGGGTGCCGCGGACCACATGCGAGATGCCCACAACCTTTGCGCAGCAAGGGGCACGCCCAAAAAATCAGACTAATAACCTTTGCTTGGTTTTGTAACTTGTTTCTATCATTGCAGTAATTTGGTATTCAATATACTAATCATTATGGACAATTACAGAAGGATTTAAGCCCGAAACAAATGAATGTTCTAAATTCCCTTTTCTGTCTAATATCAAAACGCTACCATCATACACAAATTGCTTGCTGACCGCAATAAACCATTTTTGCAATTTTTCATCAAAATAGAAGTTGTAAAAAATCTCACCCATTTGAGCGAATAAGTTTTTATCTATCCAAATTTGTGGAGAAGTTAAACCCGAATAGTACCGAAAAATACCTAAATCATTCAATACATACACAGTGTCTTGCACTGCACGTATGTGAGTAGGATTGTTAGAAATGGACAAGCTGACTTCAATTGTATCATAATCCGTGTTGATTTTACAAATAGCCCCTGTGGGATTGACATAATCGCCTGTGCAAGATATCCATAAATAGTTTTGACTTACGGCTAAATGTGTAGCATTTTCAACAGGAAGGGCTATCTCTTTGATTTTGGTATCCGTGTTTATGTCCCAAACTACTAAGTTTTTGTTTTTGAAGCTAGGCGGATAGTTAGATTGAGTGATATACAGTTTGCCATTTAGCACTGCCATTTCTTCGGGAAAACTTACATAAAATGAACCTAAAACCTCCAAAGTAGTAGGGTTGATTATCCAAACTTTTTGTCCTGTCAAAGCACTGACATAAGCTTTTTGAGGATTGATATAAACAATTTTTCGCAAATCTCCACCGTTAGGGATAACCAAGGTTTGAATAATTTTGAGTGTTTTTGCATCTAATTTGTACAAGGTGTTGCTTGTAGAAACCACGATAAATAACGTGTCGCCTATCTTAATCAAATCATTAGCAGTATCGCCTAAAATCTGATTATTGACGGTATAAAACACATCTCTTTGTACGAGTTGAGTAATAGGGTTGTAGTAGGTAAGTGTAGAGTTATTTTGTTGCCATAATCCTTCGTTGACAATCAATATACCTTTGTAATGGGGCAGAATAGAGGTATTTTCATCGGGAAAGATAGGTTTTTTGACGCATCCGTACCATATTGAGAGAATGAGAAGTATGCACAACCATCCCCAGTACCTCATAACTACAAATTTACATCAAGTCTATTTGTTTTACATAAAAGGTATGAAGGTCAAATTTTAATTTTTTTTGGGCGTGCCCTTGTGGGCGTTTCGCTGCGCTCATGCCCACAAGGTCGGCGTGCTACGGGCTAC
>JANWVW010000237.1 GCA_025056095.1 Bacteroidia bacterium | reverse complement strand
TACATTTGTCTTCAAAAGAAAACAGTTACAGCCAAGTATTAGGTTTAGATTTAAGAGAACTGTTTGATATTAACACTATACTGTAAATGCCTAATGTTATAATCTGCCACATTTTTTGATTTGTATCAGCGTTTTTAGGTAAGCGCTGATTTTTTTGCGTGAGGCATGCGAAGGGCGTGCGTTAGCACGGTGCGCAGCGAAGCGAAGCACCGAAGCGAAAGCGTAGCCCGTAGCACGCCGACCTTGTGGGCTTTTGCCCACAAGGGCACGCCCAAAAAATAAAAAATAAAACATAAACTTAAACTTTTTCAATCAACACATCTGCAAAATACTACCGCTCTTTTTTCTTAAATTTATTTACAGTATATTCTCTCATCCTTTGCAGATTCATCGTTTTAGGATTGAAAACATAAAAACCAGCTGTTTTTTGGTAATGACCAACCTGGCTAACTTGTACGGAGGCTTGCTACTTTTGATGGTCCCTACTATCCCAAATTCATCAAAAAATGACGCAATAACTGACGCAGAAAAATCAAAATCACTCTTGTCTTGTGAAAAGTAGGAGTACTAATATTTAGTTTCTCTTTTTGGCAGTACTTGGATTGTACCACTCAAAATCAATAGTGCGGTCTAATAAATTTACTCGCTTAACAATTACCTGAATAGTATCTCCAAATCTAAATTTTCGCCCTGTCCTTTGACCTACTACAGCAAAGAGTTTTTCATTATATTCGTATATGTCGTCATACATGTCTCGCAAGCTAATCATTCCTTCGCAACGCATAGCTTGAATTTCTACATAAATACCCCATTCTGTAAGTCCTGATATAATTCCTTCATGCAAACTACCTATGTGTTCAGCTAAATATTCAGCTTGCTTGTAGCGAATGGAAGCCCTTTCTGCTTCTGCTGCTTTTCTCTCCATAGCCGAACAATGCTGACACTGCTTTTCTAACATTTCCTCGTTAGGACTGGGTTGATTGTCTAAATACTTTTCTAATAATCTATGTACCATTATATCAGGATAGCGACGAATGGGACTAGTAAAATGAGTATACAGCGGAAAAGCTAATCCATAATGTCCTACATTTTCAGTGGTGTATCTGGCTTTTGCCATGCACTTCACTGCATAGCTGCGGATAATATCTCGTGCAGGGGAATTCTCTACGGCTTCCATTAAATTTTGAAGCGATTTTGAAGACAAATTAAAAAATCGGCGCTTTTTATATTCGTCATGTAATTGACTGAAACCAAATAATCGCACAAAATTGCTCAATTCTTCTACTTTCTGCGGGTCAGGCGCATCGTGTACACGATACACAAAAGTATTTCTCGGCTTTTCTCTTTGATGATAAACGAACTCTGTAACTTTTCTATTTGCCAATAACATGAATTCTTCTATTAACTTGTGAGCATCTTTTCTTTCTTTTTTATAGACTTCAATCGGCTTATAGTTTTCATCTAATTTGAATTTGACTTCATCAGTTTCAAAAGTAATAGAGCCATTTTGATAGCGTTGAGTAGCTAAGCTCTTAGCAATTTTGTTTAGAATAGTTAAAGGTTCAGCATAATCTCCTGACGGATTTTCTATAATTTCTTGAGCTTCTTCATACGTAAAACGGCGCTGGGAACGAATGATTGTTTTACCTATCCACTGGTGGTAAATATTTCCGTGTATATCCATTTCAAAAAGTATAGAAAAAGTGAGTTTATCTTCATACGGGCGAAGCGAACACAAAAAATTAGACAATGCTTCGGGCAGCATAGGTACAGTTCTATCTACTAAATATACCGACGTACCTCTTTTGTAAGCTTCCTGGTCAAGCAAAGTGTTAGGTTTGACGTAATAACTCACATCTGCAATATGTACGCCTACTTCAAAGTGTCCGTTTTCTAATTTTTGAAAAGATAATGCGTCATCAAAATCTTTTGCATCGAAGGGGTCAATAGTAAAAGTAAGCAAGTTTCTTAAATCTTTGCGTTTTTCAATTTCTTCAAAAGGAATTTCTTTTGGAAGGGTGTTAGCTTCTGCTTCTACTTCGGGAGGAAATTCTGTTTCAAAGCCGAATTCGGCTAAAATAGCGTGCATTTCTGTATGGTGAGTGCCGGGTTTTCCCAATACCTTTATAATTTTACCTGTTGGGTTCTTTTTTCGGTTTTGCCATTGTAATAGTTCTACGATTACTTTATAGCCTGGTTCTACTGAATGTCTTTCAAGATCAGGTATGTAAAAAACAATATCTAAATTTCTATCAGCAGGCATTACAAAACTATCTCCATCATCTTCAAAGTAATAACCTAAAAATTGAGTTTTTGCTCTTTTGACAATTGCTAAAACTTTACCTTGTTGCCTACGCCCTTCTTTATATGGCAGTAGGCGTACTCGCACAGTATCTCCATACAAAGCTGTGGATTGGTGCCTTTCTTCTATCATTACCTCTATGTCTAACTCAGGATGCTTGACAAAAGCTAATCCACTTTTAGTAGATAAGAATATCCCTTCGAATTCATCACTTTCAAGGTATTGATACTTAAAATCTTGAAAAGATGCAAGCTCTTGATTTACTAATTCATCTAGTATGCTTTCTACTTCTGTAATAGAAAGATTGAGATCCTTGGGAAGTCTGGCGGAAACTTGTTTTACATTAAGCCATTTGTGGGGCTCTTGTTTAAGAACATTTCGGACAGTAGCTAGCAGGTCTTCAGAAAAGAAATTTTTAGTCATATAGCCTGTAAGTTAAGTCAAAACTTAAAAAGCATGGACAGATTTTAATCTTAAATTTACTTTGAATAGGTGCTTTCTGTTGGCTGCTCGTTGTTAATTCGGCTAATTTCTTGTTCTATTTTGTTCAGTAGTGCTTCTAAGTCGGGATAAATAGATTTAGCTTGTTCTAGTTCTTGTTTATATATCAGAGAGATGACAGCATATTGAAGTGCTGTCATTACAGGGGCGTCTAGAGCATCTCTTAAAGAGAATTTGTCTATGATTTGGCGCATTTTTCGTTCTACTAGAGCACCTGCGGCTAAAATCAAGTCTTGATCTTCGGGCGAAATGATTATAGGATAGCTGCGGCCTAGTATAGTTATTTCAATAGATTTGGTTTCAGAAGATTGAGGCATTTTTAGCTAATTTTGCGAATACAGTCATCTACTCCATTAAGTAAAGAGTCCAAAATTTTTGCAGTTTCCTGCGCTTGTTCTTGTAACATCACTTCACTTTCACGTTTTTGGATAGAGACTTCAACCTTATACTGTTCAAATTCGCTTTCTTTAATTAAGAGAAGATTTTCCAATTGACTAATTCTTTCTTTTAGTTCTTGAATTTCAGCGTCTTTTTGTAAATGCTGGATATTCGCTTCGGTTATTTGAGATTTAAGTTGTTTATTCTCCGCAGATAACCTATTAGCCACCTCAATCAAGTTCTCTATTTTAGACGATAGCTTCTTTATGGTTTCTTCGTAAAGCATAGAACTTTTGAGAATACTTGCAAATATAACAACTAAAGTCAAATTTACAATAGACTTTATGAACAGAAAGATAAAGAATTGATTAACTTAAAGTTATGTAGCTGAACACCGAGTTTCATGACTAAATGCTTAAAATCTTTTTTGTAGTTTCTGATTTTGTCTTTGACTATTCTTAACACTTTAATTTTACCGATGACATGTTCTATAGTTACCCGTTTTCTGTTGAGAAGTTGATTTTCACTTAAAGGCTTTCTTTTGGGCTTTTTGTGTGGTAAAATGAGGCTCGTATACGCTTTGTTCAGACCATAAAACCCTAAATCGGCTATACAGGTTATGGATTTACGAAGTTCTATTCTCTCCGCCAGAACCTTGTCATGTATCCTGCCCCGTTCTGTACAAGAACAAAACAAAACTAAACCTATCATGCTGACTATCAATAGGTTTTTTACAGTATGTGTTTTCTTTTTGCCACTGTAAAACTCATTTTGTTCATACTTGTCTCTTTGTACTTCCCTCTACGTCCATCATAACCGTTTCATTCTCTGCTATTTTATCACTCACTTTTTGATAATGCTCCTCTGCCTGATAGGTTTTTAACGCTTTATTTAACAAAGGACATAAAACGTGAATCCATTTGTTACACATATCCTGCGACATATCAAAAGTAAAGGCTAAACTCTCCTGTGTGGGATTGTTTTTGAGGTAGTACAGTACAAAAAACAGTTTTTCTGACACAGAAGGTAACTGTTTATCTGCTTTGGGTGTATATTTTCTTTGTCTTTTTTTACCATTGAGGGTGTAGATTTCTAA
>JANWVW010000236.1 GCA_025056095.1 Bacteroidia bacterium | reverse complement strand
AAGCGTAGCCCGTAGCACGCCGACCTTGTGGGCATGAGCGCAAGCGAAACGCCCACAAGGACACGCCCAAAAAATAATCCATAAAATCAAAAAATTCAATTTTTCTCGATATTGATTGCCATACTTCACAATCTAAATGCTGAATGTAGTCAGTTTGGGCAAAGCAGTTAAAGACAATTTTCTTACCTTTGCAAAATACATGAAACACATACCAAAACTTATTGGGATAGTGTTAATTTTAGTGTTTTGGGCATGCGAAAAACCGAACAACACAGGTGCCGTAATACAACCCCAAGATGATATCATCAGCGCTAATGTAATAGATACCTTTAACTTTGAAACTCAAAGCATAGCTCGCGATACCCTTCGCACAGATGAATGGAACTACGCCGTAATAGGTCAATACACAGATACCTATTTTGGAACTACCACTGCTAATTTCTATACACAACTATGGCTAACAGGTAGTAACCCTATTTTTGCAATAGATAACAACGAAAATTACACTGTTTTGGACTCAATAGTCTTATTTTTGCAGTACGCACATTACTACGGAGATACGGCTAATACCCCCCTACAACTCTCTATCAAAGAAATCACAGATACTATCTACAAGCAAGGCACATATTACAGCTACTCTGCACCTAAAAATACCACAGGAAACAATCTAATCAACGATGCGGCTACTCCCGCACCTATTCTAATCCGCCCGCAAAAAATAGATACTATTATCAACCGAAAAGACCCCACTAAAAAAACAATTCTACGCTCTATTTTGCGTATTCGCTTAGCAGATAGCTTTGGACAAAAATTACTAACTGATAACGCCACAAACCCCGCTAACTTTGCTACCGCTACTACCTTCACTCAAAATTACTTCAAAGGTTTAGCTTTTGAGACTAATTCTACGGCTGCCCCAGGAGTAGTTGCTATATTTAATGTAACTTCACCAGCTTCACGAATAGTACTATATTACAAAATCAAGAAAAAAAGCGACAACAGCATGGTAGATAGTACCGCCAGCTACGATTTTCCTTTTAATAACCCTGCTATAGCCCGATACAATACTTTTAAACGCAGTACTACTCCACCTAATAGCTCTACACAGTTTTCTTATTTACAAACAGGTGTTCTCAACGAAATGTATCTCAAAATTTTGAATATTGAAAACCTCAAAAACATGGCTATCAACAAAGCAGAGCTTACAATTTATGCCGACGATGTAAATTTTTTTAAGCCCAGCCGCTATTTAGGGGCTTATCATGCAGGTTCTACTGCTAAAAGAAAAGACAGTATTTTAATTCTTGGTGCATCCTCCGTTACCTACGATAGCTTACACAAACGCTATACACTTAATTTAACCGACTATTTACAAGCAGTTATCATTGGAAAATTGAAAAACAATGGAATAATTATCCGACCTTTAGGCTATTTTGGTAGCCCTGAAACAGATGTAGCCCGTACGATTATTCACGGTTCACAATCGCCTGATATACAACGCCGACCAAGATTGAGAGTAATTTATACAAAAATCCAATAACTTATGATATTACCTATTTACATTTTGGGTAACACGGTTTTGAGAGAAAAAGCTAAACCTATAAGTCCTCAATATCCGCACTTAGACCAGCTTATTCAAGATATGTTTGACACTATGTATAACGCAAATGGAGTGGGTTTAGCCGCACCTCAAATAGGCTTATCTATTAGACTATTTGTAATAGATGCGGGGCAGTTTGATGAGAAATATAAAGGTCTAAAAAAAGTTTTTATTAACGCAGAAATGCTTAATCAAACAGGAAAAGAATGGGCGTTCAAAGAAGGGTGCTTGAGCATTCCTGACGTAAGAGCAGAAGTAACTCGCTTAGATACAATCACTATTCGCTATTTTGATGAGCATTTTCAAGAACATATAGAAACCTTCAATGATATTCCCGCACGAATTATTCAGCATGAGTATGACCATATTGAAGGCAAACTGTTTATTGACTATCTTTCACCTTTCAAAAAAACCTTGATTCGAAGCAAATTAGAAAATCTAAAACAAGGTAAGGTTAGCGATATTCCCTATCCTGTAAAATTTGCTAAAATTTTCAAAAAGTAAATGACAGCTGCGTTGAGGTTGTACGTGATATAAAAGAATTTGCTTTTGTTTTTTAACTTTGAACATGATAACTGAAAAAAGAAGTCATCAATCTTTTCAAATCTGTGATAGTTGGAAAATAGCAGAAGATGCTATTCGTAATGCCCGTTTAGAAGGCTATACACTTACACAAATCTCATACGGAGCGGGTATATTCCATTTGCTTTTTGAAAAAGGTACAGGTTGGGGTAACCAAGTCATTTTTAGCAGCCAAGACTTTCCTGATGGAAATAAAATTGAAGAATACCAATCAAAAGGATATGCGGTTACATGTATGTGTGCCTATGCTACTAGTCAATACACGCACGCGTGGATTACCGTAATGACTTTTCAAACAGGATTAAAAGAGCAAAAAATGTTTGTAACTTCCGAGTTTCCTGAAAAACACATTCAACAAGCTCATTTAGAAGGTTATCAACCTACTACATTAGCGTATGGAAATGGTTTTTGGATATTGATAGCGTCCAAAGGCGTAATCAATCAAGTAAGTTGGTTTAGTACATCGGAGCTTGATAGAGCATTTGTCAAAAACATAAAAGAACAAAAGCTGATTATCACAGACTTGGTATATGGTGCTAATCGCTGGGTAGCACTCTGCCAAAAGAATCCTAAAATTACCATTCAAGAAATAGAAAAATCAGACTACTATCCCGAAGATAGCATAAGAGAGTATTGGAAAAATAGCTTTGACATTGCTTGGATTACCTACGGTCAAGGATATTGGATAGGGTCTTATATCACGTACAAATCTGAATCTATCTTAGCACAGGAGATGATGCAAAGAGCTATTGAAGAGCGTTCGGCTGCCGTAGAGGAATTTATGAAAGCGTATCATCGAGGGGAATTTATAAAATCTATTCAAATTTTTGAACAACGTTTAGCTAAACATAATCCTTCGGAAACGGAGTTATATTACTACCTGTGGAGCTTATGGCAGCATCCTGCTACCAAAGAAAAAGTTTGGGAAACACTTCAACAATACGCGCCTATTACGGATTCCCCTCGCTTTTATTTACTCAAAGGACACTATGCGGCTTGGAAAAAATGGTATGACTTTGCGCTTAGTTACTATCAAAATAGCTCCGAAGAACACTATCAAAAGATAGAGCAGCTTTTTCAAAACTATAAAACAGCTTTTGAGCAACAAAATTATGATACAGTAGTCCAGCAATACCAAGAGCATTTTAAGGACTCTATTTCTGAAGAATTTGCTTGGGTGGGCGAATATTATGCTTGGGCATTATACAAAACTACAAAAGATGCTTTTGCTGCTATTGATGAATTAAACAAATTCAAACAAAAATTGCCCGAGCACAAAGGTTGGTCTACTATTATGGGACATATTTACAAGGATGTAGGCATAGAAACTAAAAACAGTCAAATTTTAGACATGGCTATACAATTTTATCAAGAAAATGCTCTTGACAATCAAAGATATATAGATGAAATAAAAATTAAAAAATCAGAAATGGGAATAGCTTAGCGTAATAGTAGCGATTTTGTGAATTTGTATGGATTGGCACGGCTTGTGTAATTTTGCTTTGGTATGAAGTTAGTTACTGTATTTGCGGTAGTTTTTGCAAGTTTTACTTTTGCTCAAAATTGTCGTTATGAAAAAAATGAAATAGATAAGTTTTCTAAAACTCCCACTCGGATTACTAGACAGCAAACGCTCAATACGCGTGGTCCTCAACCGTATTTGTATGTAAAAGGTAAGAATGTGGATGGTTTTATCGGAATAGGTTTGCTTATTCAGGAACGTTTTCCTACTCGGTACAGTATCAAAAAAGGTGATGAGCTCAAAATCGCGCTTGTCAGTGGTGAGATTATTACGTTAAAGTGTATCAAGGAAGATAACGGAAGACGATACTACGGCGGAACGGAGTATTATGCGAATTATATCATCATGCCTGATGAGCTACAAAAAATAATTAACAGTAAAGTGGATGCTATCCGAATTTATCACAGTGAGGGCTATACTTCTATCAATATAGTTCCTAGTCGGCAGTTGGTCATACCGAATGTTTTACGGTGTGTGATGTGATGTGTTTTATGGTTTTGTTTAAGGATTTTATTTTTTTGGGCGTGCCCCTTGCTGCGCAAGGGTCGGGGCATTCCGCACTGCGCTTCGCTTCGGTACTTCGCT
>JANWVW010000235.1 GCA_025056095.1 Bacteroidia bacterium | reverse complement strand
CGCTGCGCTTCGGGTCGGGCTACTACGCACTACGCTCACGCTCGGTGCTACGCTGCGCTGCGCACTGCCTGACGGCATGCTCCGTATCCCTCACGCAAACTGTATTTTCATGTTCTACCTCATTTTTAGACATACATTAGCTTTACCTTGTTTAATACGGGTTATCAACTGCTTACAAGGTTAAAATTTTTTACCTTATTTCAAGTGATGTTATTTTACCTTGTTTTACATTTATTTTCAAGGATATACAAGGTTAAACCTTGAATGCACGGACTTTTTGCAACTCTTTAACCCTGATTCTCAAAATTTTACTTTATTTTGAATTGATTTTCAATAATTTACAAGGTTAAAATATATTTTTACCTTATTTAGTATTCATTTTGGGGTACTTACAGGGTAGAACTTTGAATAAATAGCATCTGCCGACCTGCCAAGGTTCTTGCGTGAGGCATGCGGAGGGTGCGTCAAGCAGTGCGTAGCGTTAGCGAAGCACCGAAGCGATAGCGCAGCCCGTAGCACGCCGACCTTGCCCACACGAGCGTAGCGAGACGTGGGCAAGGACACGCCCAAAAAAATACTTAACTTAATAACTAATTCATACCTATTCTTTTTCTTTGTAAAAATAAAATAGACTTAATATATCCATAGAAAATCTACTGCTGAATTAAAATATATGAGAAAAGCCAAAGAAAAACTGACTAGTTTCCTTACTAATTGCATAGTCTGCTCTCAAAATAGTAGATTGATTCCAGCCCATTCTAGCACCTATACCGTAGTTGTACTTGTAGTTGTAAAAGCCAAATTCTCTAATCTCGTTCCAAATTCTGCCCGTGTCTAAAAAAGGCATGATATCAAAGGAAAGGTGCTGCTTGGCTATATTAAAAGAATACAGCCGCGTACGTAATTCTACATTTATTAAAGCAGTGAGCGGTCCGACAAATCTATATTCCCGAAAGCCACGCAAAGACCTTGCTCCGCCTAATACTTCTGTACCTCCTGCTTCTGCTTGGCTAGATAAATCAAAAGCTTCGTAGAAAGGAATTTTTTTGCCCCATATATATCCTATATCCGCATTGACTGCAAGCACCATTCTTTTGATGTATTTTGGAAATAGTTTTTGATAAAATGAACTTTGTAGCAAGTTTTTGTCAAAATCAAATTGAGAGAAAGTCCATTTATGCGAATGTTCGTGGGAGTATTCAATCAAAAAGCCGCTAGAAGGGTCAGGTTCAAAATCTCGGGTATCATACATAATTGCAAAAGCTACAATGCTTTCTGTGCCTCCGTTATATCCTGCGATATTATATTTTGCCCAAGGATTACCAGGCGATAAACCTAAGTAATCCTCTGTCAAACGTGTTCTACCGTTGAGAACATTTTCCATTCTATTCCCATTTACGTCAAAAGCCTCTTCCGCAGGTCTGTTGAAGTAGTCTTTAATTTTAATTTTTAGCAGTTCATAACCAAACATTAACCTACCTCTACCTCCTGCAAAAGTGCGTTCACCGAGTATATTGTACAAATTTTCAGTGTAGTCTAATTCATTGTAATGCCGATCGGTTACTAGAGCAGCTTCGCCAATGGCAGTATTACCTGCTCTTATTAGAGCAAGGTTAGAGAAGTATTCATCAAATCGCTTGTAATCTCTGTGAATACCTGTGGTCTTGTCCACGAAGCGAAGGTGTCGCATAGTATTTGTACCAAAGCCATAGTATTGAAAATTAGGGTCGTTTTCAAATACACCATCTATACGAACTCTCCATCTACTGTTGAAAATATACGGAAAGTCCATGTTAATATCACCCTGCCATTTACCACTTTGAAAAATCTTAAAGAATCCTGTGTATCGTTCGCGGTAAGGAGTATAGGCGAAAAATGGGTCGTTTTTTGTGCGGTTGTTGTAAATGTAGATATTACCCCCAATCCCTATTCCGTTAATGGGATTGCGCTCTACTTCGGGCAAACCTGTTACAAAATACCCTTCTTTTTTGACTTTCAGCTCCTCATCAGAGATTCTTTTTGAGGGATGAATGTAGAAAGGTAGTTTTGGACCTTTGTTAATACTGTCTATTTGCTGTGCATTAAGTATGCAAAGCACACTCAAGAATGAAGTAAGTACAAATGGAGCTTTTTTCATAATTTTTTAAGATTACTTTTTTAATTTTTATTAAATTTTAAAAAACAATGTTGCGATATTAAAGTAAATCAACAATCCTGTGATATCTACGATAGTAGTAATGGCTGGACTTGCCGCTACAGCTGGATCTCCCCCTGCTTTTTTGACAATTAGCGGTAAAGCTGCCCCTATGATAGTAGCTGTAATTACTTGAAGAGATAGTGCTAACGTTATCATCAGTGCAATTACAGGCAGAGAGTATTCACTTGGAATTTCTGTTTCCCAACTTAAAAAAAGTACTTTAGCGTAAGCCAGGATACCTAAACAGATAGCTAATAGAAACGATATTTTAGTTTCTTTCCACAAAATGGTTATCCAATTACGAACGCTCACTTGACCTAAGGCTAAAGCTCTTACTACAACTGTAGCCGCTTGACTTCCTGCATTACCACCTGTATCAGCAACCATAGGCATGTAGAGAGCTAAAATGAGTAACTTTTCTAACGCATTTTCGTAGTTGTGTATTATTAGCCCCGAGATAATTCCAATTGCTGCCAAAGATACAATCCATACTACGCGCCTTTTGAAATGTATCCAAGAACTTGTACCTAAGTAATTAAATTCCTGATTAGCTTCTATAATACCCATAAATTTTTGCATGTCCTCCGAATGTTCAGCGCGTATTATGTCTATTGCTTCATCGTGTGTTACAATTCCTAATAGCTGATTACTACGATTGAGGATAGGAATAGCCACAAGATTGTACTTATCAATCAATTTAGCGACTGTTTCTCTATCATCATCTACATAAGCAAAAATAAAATCTTTGTGAAGTACTTGTTCTACCTTCAAGTTAGGTGCTGCTAGTATAAGGTCTTTGAGTGTTACGAATCCAACCATTTTCTGTTCCTCATCAGTTACGTAGATGTAGTATATTGTTTTTTTAGAGGGGGCATCGTGGCGAACCTTTTCAATCGCTTCTAAAATGTTCATTTGACTTTGGACTGTGGCAAAGTCCGTAGTCATAATTCCTCCCGCAGTTTCAGGTGGATATGCACTAAGCTGTAAAACGTTCTCTCGTGTTTTTTTGGACAAAAATGGCAGAATATCTGCTTGCTCTTTTGGCTTCAAACTTTGAAACAAGTCTGTTCTACTATCCGAAGGCATGTACTCAAATATCTCTGCAAAACGCTTAGGGGAGGTTATCTTAAAGACACTAATTTGTTTTGCAATTGATAAATGAGACACGATCAGCCCTTGTTCTCTCAAAGAAAAGTGATCTAAAAGAGTAATTAGCTGGCTATCCTCAACGTTTTCCAAAATTTCTGCTATTTCTACGGCAGGTAGCTTTTTCAAAAATGGCAAGTTTTGTATAGCTTGCTCTAAACTACTGTCCGCGCTAATGAGGTTAATCCATTCTGTTCTATTCATACGCCTTTCTTGTTAAGTTTTTGATGTTTTTAGAAAAATGTACTACCTCTACTACTTGATTTTTCAAGCAGTTTTATTTATTTAACTTCTGTGAGAAAAAGCTAAAAGTTATTTACTTCTTCTCTTTCCCAGCTTACTTCTATTACACCGTATTCTAATGTCAAGCTGGCTACTATTTTTTCCATTTCTGTATCATGCTTACTAGAGGCGTAAATTCGTGCCTCAATACGTGAGAAGACAGGGTCATCGGTGTCTCTACTTTTAAGAGAACGAAGCTGTAAGTGTGGATCGTTTTTAAGTAAGCTTAGAATTAACGCTCTTATGTGATTTTCTACATGCTCTTTACAAGTGAGTTGAATAGTGTAAAAGAATTCGCCTGTTTCGCCTTCTTTGTGCATAGGAGTTTTACTTATCCTATTTCCGATGGGTCTTAAAACAATATGAGTAATAATAATAGCTGCGGCTACAATAACTGCTTCGTAGTATAATCCTACTCCTGAAAAAGCACCTACGGATGCAGAACACCACAATGTAGCTGCGGTATTAAGTCCTTGTACGTTTAAGCCATCTCTCATTATGACTCCTGCGCCCAAAAAACCTATTCCTGTAACAATCTGACCAATAATACGAGTAGCATCGCCTTTATACACTCCATCTTCTAATGAAGTGAGTGAGTAAGAAATTAAGGTAAAAGCAGCAGCGCCTAAGGCAACCAAAGTATTTGTCCTTAATCCTGCACTTTTCTTGCGCCATTG
>JANWVW010000234.1 GCA_025056095.1 Bacteroidia bacterium | reverse complement strand
CGATAGCGTAGCCCGTAGCACGCCGACCTTGTGGGCATGAGCGCAAGCGAAATGCCCACAAGGGCACGCCCAAAAAATATTCAGTGCAATTAACAAAACCAATTCAGTTTTGCAAAAAACTGCTTAGTACAAAAGACTACAACGGTGGGCTTCTTAGCAAGTTTCTTTTCCTATGCAATGCTAATCCCTAATCTGCCCTTCATGCTACCTAAGAGTTCGGTATCTAGCCAAATATCAAATCTGCCTTGGTATATGCCATACCTATCTTAAAGCTGCCAAACCTTTTTATATAAAGAACCCCATTGTAGAAACAAAGGTTATTTTTTCCTGCAATCTAACAACCTGAATACCTCCCAAAAATAGAAAAATAGTGCCCGTTGTACTCATTCTGCCGACTATTTACCTTTTTGAAAAGTAGCTGTGTCAGTATAACAATTAAAATCTACCAACCGCGTACGGATACAAAGTAAAATATAAACAAAGATACGCCAAAAAGCAGATACACGATAACGTGCAGTACTCTGAAAGGGTGTATATCCTATATTTTGATACAAGCGGTCATCATGCTATGCTATCTACGTAGTTATTACTTGGTCAGTGTTTCTGTTAAAGCGGGGAATGTGGTTGAGCAGGCTACTTTAATTGACAGGATTGTTTAGTGCATAGCTGTATTTTACAGCGTATACTGCAAGTTTTTCGCTGTGTGTATTTCCTGTAATAGTATCTCCATTGGGTAAAGTAAAAGAAACCCCGCGTAGTGGGGTCTATGATACCGTTAAGCTTAGCTGCAAATGTATTCTATAATCTGCATATTTTTGCCCTCTATATGAAATACAAAAACTTAGGAAAATCAGGCTTGATTTGCAGTCAAATAAGCATAGGAAGTTGGCTGACGTACGGTTTTGGCGTAGAGGATACTACGGCATTCCGATGCTTGGATACAGCCATAGACTTAGGTATAAACGTAATTGATACCGCAGATGTATATAACAGAGGAGAAGCAGAACGCATAATTGGAAATTACCTCAAAACTAAAAACAGACACGAAATTGTACTAGCTACAAAAGTATTCGGTCCTATGAGCGACCATTTTATGTCGCAAGGGCTATCCGCAAGACATATACGCAACGCATGTGAAGCCAGCTTGATGCGCCTACATACAGACTATATTGACCTATATCAATGCCACAGATATGACATAGACACTCCTTTAGAAGAAACTTGCTACGCTATGCACCGTTTGATAGAAGAGGGTAAAATTCTCTATTGGGGGGTAAGCCAATGGAGTGCAGTACAAATTCTCAATGCTATACGAATTTGTGAAAAAAATAATTGGCGTAAACCTATTTCCAATCAGCCCGTTTACAACATGCTCAACAGGTCTTTAGAAATAGATGTGATGGGAGTTTGTGAACAAGAAGGTTTAGGTTTAATGGTATATTCACCTTTGGCACAAGGACTATTAACAGGCAAATATACACAAGAAAACCCTAGACCCAAAAATTCCCGAGCTGCTAGTGAAAAAATGGGCAAAATGTTTCCTACCCAGCAAATGACCGAAAAATTTTACACTCAAATAGATATGTTGAAAAAAATAGCTGCTGAATTAGGTTGCACCTTAGCCCAATTGGCTTTAGCTTGGTGCTTGCGCAAAACTCCTGTTACTAGTTGTATCATTGGAGCTACGCAGCCTGAACAAATTGAAGAAAACGTTAAAGCCGTAGAAATAATTTTGAGCGCAGAAATTATTCAAGAAATAGAAAACATATTAGACAATCACCCAAGAGATCAATATACAGGTGCTTTAATAGGACATGGAATTATCAAAAGGGGCTATTGATTTAATCAATTCATTTTAGCTTGAATATCCTTGATAATTGTTTCGTAGTGCTCTTTTTGAGCAGGATTTTTGGCTATTAAAACTTGGTAAATCCGAATAGCGCGTTCATATTGCTTTTGCAATACAAATATTTTAGCCAAAGTTTCAGATGCAATGTCTTCGTATTCAACTGTTTGATGTACTGTTTTATTTTCTATTACACCTGTATCGTCAAGTTTAGGTTTAGTAATTTTAGGTTGAATTTCTAAAAACCTATCTATGATACGAGTTTGTAGAGCTTTCTTGTCTTCGGCAGAAGGAGGTCTATCCACAGGCGGAACTTGCGGAGTAAAATTGCTCATCAGTATTTCTTCCAACAAGGACATATACTGTGGATTAGTTTCAAGTTCTTTGGGCGTATTTTGAGTAATCGTATCGGTTATATTTTCGGTTGCAGAGTTTTGAGTAGTTTCTTGTTCATTTTTTTCATCTTTTGATTTGTTTGTAGTTGACTCTTTATTATTGAGGGCTTGTGCTTCACGAACGGCTTGTAGTTCTTGCTCAAACCACTCTTTAATTTTGGGGACATTTAAGCTAACCCCCTGCTGTATGTTTTCAGTATCTTGTGCAGCACTTATCTTGTCTTGATTTTGAGGTAGCCCTACCTCCTGAACTAAATTTTCTACGGTTGTTTGAGATGTTTTACGTTGTATGCCATCTTGAAGTAATGCTAAACGTGCCTTTTCTTGGTTTTGGTAAATAGATTGTTTGAGTTTTTCTATGTCTTCAATTACAGGATTAGAAAAAATTTTTTCATCTAAATCCGACAAAATATATCCTACTTCTTTAACTTCCTCAACAAGGGGAGGAGGCTCAATAACAGAAGTTTCTTCGTGCAAAACTTCCTTCATAAGTTCCTCTTGACTTTCTGCAGGTTGAGGGGAAGGTGTATTCGTATCTAATAACCATTCAGGATGTTGTATTACCTGTTTGCGGTAGTCAGTAAGATTTTCTATATATTCTTGTAATTTTCTGCGATTAGGGGCATAAACGCTAGCAATTTTGAGAGCATTTTTGTAAGGTTCGCCTTTGGATTGGGCTAAAAGTTTAGCTTGCTTAAAATAAAGCAAAGTGTAGTAGGGATAGTCTTGTATGAGTGCCTCAATTTCTGATAGACTTTCTTCCATACCTCAAAAATACTAAAAAAATATCACGGCAAATAATCAACAAAAAGGCTGCATTAGCAAGTACGTAATTAAATCGTATTTTTGCTGTTGATGATAGGTATTCAAATGGTTGACCTGCGTACTCAATATCATCGTATTCAGCAGGAGATAGATAAAGCTATTTTAGATGTAGTAGAGAGCAGTGCTTTCATAAATGGACCTGCGGTAAAACAATTTGCTCAAAATTTAGCTAAATATCTAAATGTAAAGCATGTTATTCCTTGTGCTAACGGTACAGATGCCTTACAAATATCCATGATGGCTTTAGGTTTGCAGCCTGGTGATGAGGTAATTACGCCTAGCTTTTCTTATATTGCTGCCGCAGAAACTATAGCCATACTGCGTTTGAAGCCTGTTTTTGTAGATTCTGACCCTGACACTTTTAACATAAACATAGATAGTCTAAAAAAAGCTATTACACCCCGAACTAAAGCAATTATTCCTGTTCATTTGTTTGGGCAAGTTTGTGATATGCAGCCTATATTGGAGATATCGCAGCAGTACAATATCCCTGTAATTGAAGACACTGCTCAAGCTATCGGAGCTATATATACTTTTCCTGATGGCACTCAAAAAAAAGCGGGCACAATGGGCATTATTGGTACAACTTCTTTCTTTCCCTCTAAAAATTTAGGCTGCTACGGCGATGGCGGAGCAATGTTTACAAATGATGACGCTATTGCTGAAAAACTTCGCATGATTGCAAATCATGGCTCAAAAGTCCGTTATTATCACGAAATGGTGGGCATGAATAGTCGATTAGACTCAATTCAAGCTGCTGTATTAGATGTCAAACTAAAATACCTAGATAACTACATTCAAGCAAGGCGCCAAGCCGCAGACAAATACGACAATTTACTTAAAAATGTAGATGAAGTCATTACCCCTTATCGTGCGCCTTATGGCTATCATGTATTTCATCAATATACTTTGCGATTGAAGAAACAGAACAATCATCAAGTGCAAAAGAAATTAGCAGAGAAAAACATTCCAAGTATGATTTACTATCCTGTGGTAGGACACAAGCAAAATATGTTTGCCGATTATCATCATTTGCATTTGCCCGTAGCCGAACAGTTACAAAAAGAGGTTCTTTCCTTACCTATGCACACAGAGCTGACCGATGAGCAGATTTACTACATCGTAGATAATCTTAAAGATGCAGTTTGTTCATAAAATTTTTGGATGATTATTTTTTTGGGCGTGCCCTTGTGGGCGTTTCGCTTGCGCTCATGCCCACAAGGTCGGCGTGCTACGGGCTACGCT
>JANWVW010000233.1 GCA_025056095.1 Bacteroidia bacterium | reverse complement strand
GAGGCATGCGAAGGGCGTGCGTTAGCACGGTGCACAGCGAAGCGTAGCACCGAAGCGTCAGCGTAGCCCGAAGCACGCCGACCTTGCCCATACAAAGCGCAAGCGAAGTATGGGCAAGGGCACGCCCAAAAAAAGAAAAACTAAAATCCTAAACTTATTTACTCAAAATTTAGGTTCATTTAATCAAACTTATGGCTGTGCTAATTGCAGCATAGCATCCACCCACTTTTTTCGCATTTGAGTAATAGTACAAGTATAATTGTTACAAAGCATGGCAAAACAAATTAAATTTCCATTTATATCGTTCATAAAGCCAACATAAGTGCATACACGCAAAATATACCCCCCTTTAAGATGCGCATTGCCCTCTAAAAACGTTCCAGGTCCCATATTCATCTCATAGCCCCTTTTACCCGAGATGGATAAAGTTTCATAAAAGTCTTTGAACCAAGCTTCAGTTGTAATAACCTGTAAAATTTCTACAAACGTTTTAGCACAAATTCCATTACTGCGAGATAAGCCGCTACCATCATTGATGAAAGTCCCCTTCATGTCTATACCTTTGCTTTCCCAATATTGAGTAATAGCCTTGCATCCTGCTTCTGTACTACCTATATTAAACTTCTTTTTGCCAATCGTTTTGAGTAACGCTTCGGCATATAGATTTATACTTTTTAGATGCGTATGTAAAATAATCTGCTTCAAACTTGGCGATAAGTGTCTATAAAGTACCACGCGAGGTTTAACACTCATAGCAGTAATCCGAGAAGTAGTGGGTTTTTGAGTAATACTAATTCCCGCTGCTGTAAGTCCCTGATACAGCAGTTGAGCAGCAAATAAAGGTGGGTCAGGAATAGAACCTTTTATTTGATAAGTACCGCCATTTTCAGGTAAAGAACCTTGTAAGTATCTTATATACGTGTAAGGCGATCCAAAAATAAACCCTTGATCTCCTGAATTAGGCGGACCTACTTTCATTTGATTGACAAACTCTAAGTTCGGTATTTTGGGCTTACAATCCAACAGCTCTGCTTTTGTGCCTTGTTTTTCAGTTTTGAAGGTCAAAGTGTAAGAGTTCTCTAAAATGTTTATTCCAAAAGCAGGCGAACCGTAATAATTCCCTATATCTTCCCAAATCCAATTTCGAGGGATAATATCTTCTTGAAAGTAGGTCTCATCAGCAATGATAGAGCCATTTATTTTTTGAATCCCTGCTCCCTGTACTGCTTTGACTATTTTTTCTATCCATTTTTCAGCAGTAAGATTACCTGGAATTCTATCCGAACCCAAAGTAGGGTCGCCTGTACCTACAATGTAAATGTTCCCCTCTAAAACGTTGCTTTTAATCTCTCCGTCATACTCTATTCGAGTTTCAAACTGATAATCTCCTCCCAATATTCCCCAAGCCGTTGAAGTAGTAATAACTTTTATAGCCGATGCTGGGGACAAGCTTAAATAAGGATTAAGCGATGCAATTGTTTTTTTATCTTTGGCATATATAGCATAGAAACTAATTCCTGCATGTTTGAGATCAGGGTCATTTTTAAGCTCATTTAAGTAGTTTTTGATTCCTGTATGCTGCGCTAGTGCTGTTGTAAAAACAAAATATACACAGAATTTCCATACTTGCATGTGCCAAATTTAAATCTAATTACTCTTTTTTACTCATCCTCACCATCTTCCCACTCTTCCTCTTCATAAAACTCCTCTTCGTAGTCATCGTAAATGGGATCTACTTCTTCCTCATCTTCCTCAAATTCTTCATCATCGTCTTGATAATCGTTTTCCTCTGGTTCCTCTAAATTTTGTTGATTGATAAAGTTTTTTGCTTTCATACGTGATTATGATTCTATTGAGCTAATTTACAAACAAAATGTGAGATTGTAAAATTTTTATTTTTGGGGCAATCATGTTTTCTATCTAAACAAAAATTGAGTTTATTTTGTTATATTTGCGCTGTGGGCAAGTGGGCTACTTTTATTATTTTACACTGTTCAAGCATAATAGGAATTCTCTTTGCACAGCCGTCATCTTCCAATAAAGTTTATCACCAAGCTTACCAGAAATACTATCAAAAGCGGTATTCAGAAGCCATCCCACTTTTTGAGCAGGCTATCAAAAACCACCCTAACGAAGACAAAATGGCTTATTCCTGCTTGGGCTACTCCTATTACATGGAAAAACTTTATGAAAAAGCCATAAAAATGTACGAATATTCCCTAGACCACTTTCCTGACATAAATACAGGACATTCTATTCGCATGTTGGCTTTTTGCTACCACCAGATGGGGGACTATAAAAAATCATTAGAATATTGCGAACTGTATGAAGCGCTTATTTCTCAACTCAAAAAGTTCAACCTTACGCCTAAAGAAAACCAAGAAAACGAACAAACTATTTCATACATTAAACAAAAAAATCAGCAGGAGCTCAAAAGTATATCTATCCGAAATCAACTCAAAAGCCACCCTATTGCAGCTAAAATCACGCCTATTACAATACTTAATGACGATACCGATGACATAGCCCCATGCATTTCGGTGGACGAAAGTACTTTATTTTTTACCAGTTACCGAAAAAGAGAAAAATCTACATACAATAGCCATTCAGAGCAATGGGATGGTAACATTTACGTGAGCTATTCTACTAACAACGGGCTTACATGGTCAAAGCCCATGAGCATTCATTCTAATATCAATACAACTAACCAGGAGGGACCTTGCGCTTTAACTCTTGATGGCAGCACAATGTACTACTATACTTGGTTTGAAGGTACAGGGGGGGATATTGTAGAAAGTACTATACAAAATGGAGTATGGTCAAAGCCGAAACGATTGCCTGATGTAATCAATACAGACCTTTGGGAAAGCCAGCCTACTATTTCGCCTGATGGTAATCTATTGATTTTTGTTCGTTCCGAAGGATATGCTAAACCTTCTGACCTATGGTATAGCGTAAAAGATGCATCAGGTAAATGGACACCTGCTAAAAATATGGGCAGCCTTATCAATTCCGAAATGAGTGAAATGTCCCCTTATCTGCATATTGATGGCAAAACTCTCTATTTTAGTAGTAATGGACATTCCACTATGGGGGGCTATGATATATTCAAAACTACTTTACTACCTGATGGCACTTGGAGTAAGCCCGAAAATGTAGGTTATCCTATAAATAGCGAAAAAGATGACCAATATTTTGTCCTTAATGCATCAGGTACAAAGGCGTATCTATCTTCCAATAGAGATAGCCCGAACAACAAAATGAATCTCTATCAAATAGAACTTCCTGAAAGCTTCAAAACACAAAATGTTACTGTCATTACAGGTACTATCAAAGATGAATTAACTGATAAACCTTTGATAAGCAAAATCGTTGTGGAAGATCTGCAAAGTCATAAAACCCAGATACTTTACTCTAATGACAAAGGCAAATTCACTGTGGTTTTGCCGCACTCTCACAAGTATGGTATAAAAATAGAAAAAATGAACTATGAGTCTAAATATGCCATTTTTGAAGTCAATAAAAATTTTCAGTTCATCAAAAAAATGATTAAATTGCGGTCTATTGAAAAGCCAGGGGGATTGGACTTAAGAAAAAAAGATGAACTTTCAGGATTTTAAATATCTAGCTTTAATTTTGTGGATAACAATTTTATCAGGATGCTTTACTACTCGCACTCCCGAGCCTCCGCTTCAAAGTGTTGCTAGTTCGCAATGGTTAGCTCCTACGGATTACAACATTTTAATCCTTAACTTTAAAAATAGTGTCCAGCAGCTCAACACTCAAAATTATTTACGTTGTATAGCCGATACTTTTGAGTTTATCCCTACGCAAGTCCGAGATAATTCTGCTTCGCTTATCTTTCAAAAATGGACAAAAAACGACGAAAAAACCTATTTTGATAACTTAAATGCTAAGTCTTTACCATTATCTCCTCATAGTTTGCAGTTCAAAAATGCTGAGCATCAATTTGTAGGTTCGGACACAGTCAAATACAATGCGGATTATCATTTGGATATTCAACACAGTGATTCCACTTTTATTCGTTCTTTTAAGGGACAAATTCATCTTACTCTTCATCGCAATCGTGAAGGTTTATGGCGTATTGTAAGGTGGCAAGATGTGGAAAAAGCCAAAGACAGCAGTTGGACACTACTCAAAATACGCTATATTCAATAACTTACTTGTGAAGATTAAGTTTTAATTTTTTTGGGCGTGCCCTTGCCCATACTTCGCTTGCGCTTGTATGGGCAAGGTCGGCGTGGGGGGGGGGGGGGGGGGGCGTAGGGGGTGGGCGGGGCGGCCCCCCCCCGGCGACCCCCCCCCCACCCAACC
>JANWVW010000232.1 GCA_025056095.1 Bacteroidia bacterium | reverse complement strand
GTAGCCCGTAGCACGCCGACCTTGCCCACACAAGCGCAAGCGAAGTGTGGGCAAGGGCACGCCCAAAAAATAAAAAATATCCAAAAAAACTATCTACTCTTCATTCACTAAAAATAGCTTTTACTCACTCTTTACCTGATTATTTTTTTGCAACAAACGAAGCAAATCTTCACTAACCTTGTCAGTAAGATAAGCTTTGCGCGCTACAGGGTCATTTACTATGTCTTCGGTTCTACCTTGTGTGAGAATTCTGCCTTCTGTAAGAATGTAAGCCCGTTCAGTAATAGATAAGGTTTCTCTCACATTATGGTCTGTAATCAAAATACCAATGTTTTTATCTTTTAATTTAGCTACTACCTGCTGAATTTCACCGACCTGCACAGGGTCCACGCCCGCAAAAGGTTCGTCTAAAAGAATAAATTTAGGTTTTACAGCCAAAGCCCGAGCAATTTCTGTACGCCTGCGCTCCCCACCTGAAAGAACTATTCCCAAGCTTTTGCGTACCTTAGTGAGATTAAATTCCTCAATAAGCTCATCTACAATTTGTTTAGCTTCTTTTTTGGGAATATCGCGGCGCATTTCTAAAACTGACATTATGTTTTGCTCTACGGTTAAATGTCTAAATACAGAAGGTTCTTGAGCTAAATATCCTACGCCTAGCTTAGCCCTTTTGTACATGGGTAAATGAGTGATTTCTTTGTCATCCAAAAAAATTCTTCCGCTATTGGGTTTAACTAAACCAACAATCATGTAAAAAGAAGTCGTTTTTCCCGCACCGTTGGGACCTAATAAACCTACAATCTCACCTTGTGCTACTTGCAAGCTTACATCATTGACTACTAAGCGTTTTTTGTATTGCTTAAATAAATGTTCGGCGCGTAATATCATACCGTTATGTTCTTCATCATCATAAAGAGTTCTTCGTTGTTGCGAGTTCTTCGCATGATATCTAAAATCTTTTCCATAGCTTCTACGGGCGTATGGTCTGCAAAGTAATTGCGAAGCAGCCACATATTTTGTAAGGTAGCCTTATCTAAAAGCATGTCTTCTCTCCGAGTAGACGAAGCTAATAAATCAATAGCAGGGAATATACGGCGGTTGGCTAATCGCCTGTCTAGTTGTAATTCCATGTTGCCTGTACCTTTGAATTCTTCGAAAATGTATTCGTCCATTCGGCTACCTGTGTCAATCAAAGCGGTAGCGATAATAGTCAAGCTTCCACCATTGATGATTTTTCGTGCTGCGCCGAAGAATCGTTTAGGTTTATAGAGTGCAGTAGCTTCTACGCCCCCTGATAATACTCGCCCTGTGCTGGGTGTAATTGTATTGTACGCCCGCGCTAAGCGGGTAATTGAGTCTAATAAGATTACTACATCATGTCCGCACTCTACTAATCTTTTTGCTTTTTCTAACACAAAGTTAGCTACTTGTGCGTGATGCTCTGCACTTTCGTCAAAAGTAGAGCTTATAATTTCTGCTTTTACATTTTGCTTCATGTCTGTAACCTCTTCGGGGCGCTCATCTACAAGTAAGATGATGAGATATACTTCGGGATGATTTTGTACAATAGCATTGGCAATTTTTTGGAGTAAAATAGTTTTACCTGTTTTAGGTTGTGCTACAATTAAGCCCCTTTGTCCTTTGCCAATTGGGCAGAATAGGTCAAGTATGCGAGTACTGTATTCATCAGGGGTGGTTATGAGATTTAGTTTTTCATTTGGATAAGTAGGTGTTAGGTGATCAAAGTTGACTCGGTCTTTAATCTCTTCAATAGATTTACCATTGATTTTTTCCGCACGCATTAAAGTGTAGCTTCTTTCTCCCTCACGCGGCGCTCGAACTGCACCAAAAACAGTATCGCCTTGTTTTAAGCCCAAAGCGCGTACTTGGCTAGGATGCACATACACATCATCTGGTGAAGGAAAATAGTTGTATTCAGCAGATCGCAAGTATGCTGAACCATCACTCATTATGTCTGCAACTCCTGTATAACGAATAGCCGTTTCTATGGTATTAAATACGCCAATAAGTGTAGGTTTGGTATTATTATTTTGAGTTTGAGGTTCAGGCGCAGCTGCTATTTCAGTTTTAGGTTGGTTTTCTGTAACCTGCGAAGTAGAGCTGGTTTCGTTTTTAACCTCTTCTATAAGTAAATTTTTTACTTTAGTCCGTTCTATTTTGAGGATAGGCGCTTTTTGTAGTTTTTCAGTTTCAGGTTCTTTATGCTCTGTTTGAGGTTCAGCTTGGACTAAGTTTTGTTCCACGGAGCTGGTTTTTTCTTTACTTTTTTTGGATTTGACTTTTTTACTCTCTTCGGTACCTGTGTGCTCGGTACTTTTGTTTTGTACTTCGGGAAGTACTTCTGTTTTCGGTTCAGACATCTGTGGTTTATCTTTGTTAGTGGATAAGATAAGTTGTACTAATTCCGCTTTTCGGACATTTGCGCTCACTTTATGTCCTGCTTCTGCGGCAAGCTTTTTTAGTTCTGATAAGGTTTTCTTGTTTAGTTCTTTTTCAGTTAGTTGCATGAATGTTAAGGTTGAAATTTTATTCAGTTGTACGAAAAAGAAACAAGCTACTTATTTAGTTTTTTTGACTATAATAAGACAATTTTTTGCAAAGATAGTAAAAAAGTTAATGTTAGTCAAGTCATAGCAGATAAATCTTAATAGGCATACAAATAAAACGTAGATTAGGGTTAGTATCCTGTAAAAAGATGTTGATTTTTTTGCATAGCTTGGGATGCTCTTAATAGTTATGTAACTTTTGTTACTGAAAAATGGATAAAATAATACGAATATTGAAATAAATAAGTCATAAAGATATGGAAGCCAAGCGTCATCAAGTTGTGATACTAGGGGGTGGTACTGCGGGCATCATGCTAGCGGCTACCTTAAAAAGAACAAAAGCGGATTTGGACATAGCCATTGTAGAGCCTTCTGAAAAGCATTACTATCAACCTGCTTATACACTAGTAGGTGCAGGAACATATAAACTAGAAAAGTGCGTCAGAGATGAAGCGGACTACATTCCCAAAGGTACAACATGGATCAAAGACTTTGCTGAACACATCTCACCTGATAACAACGAAGTAATTCTAAGAAAACAAGGTAAAATCAAATATGACGTGTTGGTTGTTGCCACAGGCGTAATATTTGACAACAGCTTGATAGAAGGTTTGCAAGAGGCTTTGGACAAAGGTATAGTATGTAGCAACTATGTTGATCCGAATAAAACATGGGAACTGCTTCAGAAATTTCAAGGGGGTAACCTGATATTTACCCAATCGAACACACCTATTAAATGTGGGGGAGCACCTCAAAAAGCAGCCTATTTGTCTGCAGACTATCTGCGCAGAAAGAAACTAGCTCAACCCCACAACATTATGCTTGTAATGCCAGGTTCGGTTATATTCGGAGTTAAAATCATAGCGGAGAGCTTATTGAAAAAAGTTGAAGAGTACAAGATACATCTCAAACTAGGATTGGCGCCAATCAAAATAGACAGTACTCGAAAAACAGTTACTTTCAAAAATGTGTTGGCTACACCTAACAAGTATGTAGATGAAAATCCACCTGTATTCAAAGTAAATAAGTTAGACCAAGATACGATTGAAGTACCTTTTGACTTTTTGCATTTAGCGCCCCCTCAAACTACTCATAAGTTTGTTAAAGAATCGGGCTTGACCAACGCACAAGGCTGGGTTGATGTAAACATCAATAGCTTACAACATAACCGCTATCCTAATGTATTCAGTTTGGGCGATGCAGCGGCTCTACCTACTGCAAAAACAGGTGCAGCTATACGTAAGCAAGTCCCTGTGGTAGTAGACAACATTATTTCTTTCTTAGAAGGTAAGCCCGTTCAAAACTTTGGCTATGAAGGCTACTCCTCTTGTCCTTTGACCACAGGCTATGGTGAAATGGTACTAGCTGAATTCAATTACAAAAATGAATTCACACCTGACCCTAAACTCAAAATGATGCTTATTAGTAAGTCATACAAGCCCCATTGGCGATTATGGATACTCAAAAAACACATATTGCCATACTTGTATTGGAATAAAATGCTAAAAGGCATTCCTGTGTGAGTGTATCTTTTTCAAATACAGTTCATAAGCAGAGGGAAAGCGCCATTCAAACTCCCTCTGCTTTTTGTACAAAAGCTTGGTTTGTTTTTATGTTGGTGATATTTTTTTGGGCGTGCCCTTGCCCACACTTCGCTTGCGCTTGTGTGAGCAAGGTCGGCGTGCTACGGGCTGCGCTTCGCTTCGGTGCTGCGGGGGGGCCCCCCCCCCCCCCCCCGAGGGAAGAAAAATACGGGGGGGGCGGGGGGCAAACAAAACACACAAACAACGACGACGCCA
>JANWVW010000231.1 GCA_025056095.1 Bacteroidia bacterium | reverse complement strand
CCACTCTGAATATGACTACCCCAGGTACCTACACCTTTAATGCTACCACTGCTATGACCTCTCCTGCAGATGGTGATCCCTCTAACAATGCCATGGCTGCTGTAAATAGAACTGTAATTGCTCCACTACCCTTGCCATATACAGAGGGATTTGGTAGCTATGCAGATGGCTCTGTGCCTACAGGTTGGTCGGCAGATATGGGTTTCTATGACTTTAAAGCAAGAGCAAACCATGGAGCTACTGCAGACATGGGATTTGCGGCAAACCTATATTCTGGCAACCCCACCTCATTCGCTATCATGCCTAAGATTGGTCCTTTCTTATCAGGCACAAGTACATTTAGCTTTGATTACAGAATTGTGGACTACTCAATTCCATATCTAAACCCAGGTGGTACTGCTACTGTTTTAACAACCACAGACTCTATTTATTTGGAGTACTCATTAGATTGTGGAGTAACTTTTACAAAAGTGCCTGGTTCTGTTATTACTTCTACTACACACACTACTTCTAACTTATTTGTCAATAAATCTATTACCTTGCCTGCGGCTGTAGCAGGTCAAGAGGTAGTATTCCGTTGGATAGGTAAATGGGGTGCAGGTGATTACTGGGTAGACATAGATAACATAAACATTACTTCTTGTCCTTCTCTATCTGCACCAAACAACACTACTCCCCCTGCTAACTTAACTATTTGTGATGGAAATTCTACAACTTTAAGTGCAAGCGCTGTGGGTTCAGGTACTTTAACTTGGTACAACGTACCCTCTGGTGGTACTCCATTGGGTACAGGCAGTACATTTACAACTCCTGTGCTAACCGCTACTACTACTTACTATGTAGCTGAGGAAGTTGGTTCTTGCTCCTCACCTCGCACAGCTATTACTGTAAATGTAGTGCCTACTCCTGCTGCACCTACTGTAGTTAGCTACATGCCTAATGATACTGTCTGTGCAGGTACAATCGTTACTATTACTATGTCAGGTACAGGTACTATAAAATGGTATGACTCACCTACAGGAGGTACTCCTTTCTTCACAGGTGCAGTTATTAGCGGTCCTGCTATGTCAACCGATTCTGCTTATGTAGCAGCTGACAATGGTACATGTGAATCTCCTCGTACTAAGGTTAAAGTCGTAGTCAATCCTTTACCTAATGTAACTTACACTGTGCCTGCTTCACAAGATACAGTTTGTACTACTGACGCACCCTTCACTTTAACAGGAGGTACACCAGTAGGGGGTACATACTCTGGAGGACCTTATGTTACAGGAGGTAACACCTTCAACCCTGCTTTGGCTACTGTAGGTAGTAATATGGTTATTTACACCTACACAGATGCTAACGGCTGTACTAACAAAGACACTGCGTACATACAGGTAAAGGTTTGTACTCAAGTACAAAGTGCTATGGCAAACAACACTTATTATCTCGGACAAAGCTATCCTAACCCCACTACAAACACTGCTAACATAGATATCTATGTACCTAAAACAGAACGTGTAGTTATTACACTTATGAATGTAGAAGGAAAAGTAATCAGAACCCTATTTGATGATAACTTAACAGGACACAAAACACTACAAGTGGACACATCAGACCTGCCTGCGGGTATGTACTTATACAGAATGCAAGCAGGCAATTATACTGACCTCAAACGCATGAGTGTAATCAAATAAGATAGCTAAATAATACAACAGAAGACCTGCAAAGCTAAATTACTTTGCAGGTCTTTCTGTTTCAACAAAATAAGCACCTGAGTCATCATTTGTAAAATCAAAAACTTAATCTTATCTTTGCACTGCTTTTTGAACATAAAGAGGAGCATAAGCCCCTCTTTTTTCATTCTTTACACTACACATACGTATGAGCATAGAAGAACGCACACAAATTGCCTTGCAGCTATTAGAGAGCGTACTCTCTGATAAGCCCGAATATTTCATATTAGAGGTAAAAGTAAAACCTTTTCGGAACGGTTTTGTTGTATTGGCTTACATAGATACTGATGACGGAATTAGTTTAGAACAATGTAGTCAAATCAGCAGGCTATACGAAAAAGTGCTAGAAAGCTCACCTGCTTTTACACAACTGTATAGAATAGATGTCAGCTCACCTGGAGTAGATAGACCTCTTATTCCCCGCCAATTTGCTCGTAACATAGGAAGAAAAATAGAAGTTACTATCAATTCAGAAGAGAAGTACGTAGGAAAATTAGTAAGCGCCAATCTATCTGACTTTACTGTTGAATTTCATGCAGAAAACAAAAAAAAGAAACTATCAAGCCAAAGAACTTTTACCTATTCAGAAATTGAAAGTGCAAAAATCATTCTATAAGACGTATGCCAAAACGAAAAAAACAAAACGAAATCAGTACAGAAATGTTGATAGAAACATTTCATGAGTTTGCTAAAAGCAGAAACATTGACCGTATTACTTTTACAGGTATTTTGAACGATGTATTTAGATACATGCTTAGAAAAGAATTTGGTACGGATGAACCTTTCAAGATAATTGTCAACGTAGACAAGGGCGATGTTCAAGCTATGCACGTACGCACCGTAGTAGCTGATGATGACTTTGAAAATGAACTATTTGAAATTCCACTCTCTGAAGCTCGCAAAATAGACGAAGACTACGAACTTTTAGAAGAAGTAGCTATTGTGCGCAAATTTGATAGCTTTGGTCGTAGAGTCATTAGTACGGTAAAGCAAATTTTAGCGCAAAAGGTTAAAGATATAGAGCAGATTGGAATGAATGAATACTACAAAGAGCGAATAGGAGAAATTATTACTGGTGAGATACATCAGATAAATAAAAACGAAATTTTAGTTAAGCATCAAGCTGAAACAGGTGTATGGTACGAATTAGTGTTACCCAGAAGCGAATGGATACCTAAGGATAATTTCAAGAAAGGCGATTTAGTACGTGCAGTTATCCTAAAAGTTCAACACCAAAATAATCAGTACAAAGTTATTCTATCTCGGGCAGATAGCTTGTTTTTAAGGCGACTTTTGGAAATAGAAGTTCCTGAAATTCAAGACGGCTTAGTGGTCATTAGGAATATTGTTCGCGACCCTGGGGAGCGTGCTAAAGTTACCGTAGAAAGCTATGACGATCGTATCGATCCTGTGGGGGCTTGTGTAGGCACAAGAGGTTCTCGCATACAAGGTATTGTCCGTGAGTTAAGAGGTGAAAATATAGATGTTATTCCGTTTAGTAATAACGTATCTTTAATGACTCAACGTGCTTTACAACCTGCCAAAGCTACTAACATAGTTGTGTATGAAAAAGAGAAACGAATCGTAGCTTATTTTCCCCCTGACCAAATTTCATTAGCCATCGGTAAAAATGGACAAAATATCAAATTAGCTTCTAAACTATTAGGCTATGAAATTGATGTACTTCGTGAAGGTGAACCTGATATTGAAGATGTAGATTTAGTAGAATTTACAGATGAAATTGAAGAATGGGTAATTGACGAACTCAAACGCATCGGCTGTGATACTGCAAGAGATGTGCTTGCTTTATCAGTAGAAGAATTAGTACGTAGAACAGAATTAGAAGAAGAAACTATTCTTGCTGTAATAGAGATACTTAAAAATGAATTGGGTGAAGTAGAAAACTAATCTTTACAATCTAAAATTTTTGTTTTTTATTTATACTTTTGCACTTATGATAAACAGTGCAGTAAGGGCGTATTATCGCTCTCAAATAGTCATCAAAGTATTTCTATTTGGACTTTTGGTCATTTTGGCTAGCACCTTTTTTACTTGGATCAAATTAGAAGGGCTTTTTGCCATATTTGCAGGCAATGAAATGAAAAAGTTCATAGCGGGTATTAAATCTATTACTGTTGTAGCTTGTGTATTATCTTTGCTATGGTTGGTAGCAGGACTATTTCTCAATGAGAAAAAAATTCAGTGGTTCTCTATAAGTTCTGTACCTCTGGTGATACTATTTTTTTATATGGCATACAACAGTTTTGTAGATAAAGAGTCAACAGCCGAGAATAAGATTTATACCATGACCTTTTTTATCTCATGCGGTTTGCTCTATGTCATTCCTATGATACTGGCTATACGAAATAACTTTAAATCTGTATTTTTGAATATCAACTTTACTTTATTCATTTTGCTGCTTATTTTACTTTATGTGATAGATAAATTTGGGGCAAGTGCGATGAAAACTTTAGGCATTTTATTGCAATTTGCGTTCAATGTAGCTATTATAGGTGTGTTAATTTCACTTATTACAAGCATCATTCTTACGGTAAAGGTAAAAAAGAACCTACATTTTGTTTCTACAGAGTGCTCTTCCAATACAGATGATCAAGCTCATGAAGTATTGCCCTAAGCTATTTATCAGTTTTGAAAAATAATTTAATTTTTTTGGGCGTGCCCCTTGCTGACGCAAGGGTCGGGGCATTCCGCACTGCGCTTCGCTTCGGTACTTCGCTGCG
>JANWVW010000230.1 GCA_025056095.1 Bacteroidia bacterium | reverse complement strand
AACACTTGGTTCATTTCTTTACGAAATTCTCGGAAATCAAAACCTATATTATAACCGTGTATGAACAAATTTTCCTGTATTTTCCAAACCGGACGAGCTTTAGGTTCCTAGAGTGGCAGCAATCAAGTTAGTCCAATTAGCATCATAAGCTCCATACCGACGGCTCATTCTAAATAAACCTTTAATCTAAGCTGGAATATAAACTCCTTGGGAACCCCAATACAAGCATATCCGCCCTGTTTTTTTCTTCCTTAAGCTAACCTTTAACACTTCGGCTTCATAATTTTTCTAAAATAACAAGTAAAGTGTGTCCATAAAATATTTTTCTCAATCCTAATCTTAAAAGTAAACTTACTGGACTTAATGTGTACCGATTAGCTACCAGCCGAGCCGTAGATTTATTCATATTTAGATTATGCATGAGCCAATTTCTACTATAAGCTACTGTGAACCAGTCAACATGATACGGTTGAAGAGGCTCTGTCATTAAATACTTGACTGTTACAGGTAGTATATTAGGCAAATAGTTGAAAACTGTCTTAGTCCAGTGAGACATGTGATGTGGCGGTTGATCTAGTAGATTTTCATAATTCGGATCAATATGGCGCAGAACACCCCGATTTGGTACTGAAAGAATTAATTTTCCTTTTGATCGAAGCAGTTCTAGGGCACTCTCAAGGAATTTAATAGGTTCTGGTAAATGTTCAAGGACTTGAAATGTACAGACAGCATCATATTTTTGAGCAGGATATTGCTTAATAAAGTCATCAATTAGTAGTGGATAAATTGTCAAACCTAGTTTCTGGGCATTTTGAATTGCTTCTGGATTGATCTCCATTCCTTCAATATCAATACCTTTTTCTTTAGAGAGTAGCAAAAAACCTGCTCCACCAATGCCTACTTCAAGAACTTTTGCCTGTGGTTTGATATGGTTTAGGGCGGCATGAAACTCCCACTTATCAGCCATATAATAAAATGGGAATTTTTGCAGTTTCTGATATAAGGAACCGTCACCAGCAGCTTCACTAGGGGTGTACCATTCAAAACCAGTATCTAAGCATCGCCAATGAAAAATTTTTTTTATTGAAATAAAATCACAAGATAAATCAATACCAAACGTATTGTGCCATTTATTGCCAATCTGTTCGGTGGATATTTCTCTTACACAGATTGTATTCGATTTTTTTGTTATTGGTGATTTAGGAGTTAATAAAGTCATGTTTTTATGTTTTCATTTTCATTAAAAAAGTAGAACTTTTCTTGCTAATTTTCTATGTAAATGAATTAGTGAATAGGGAAAACGCATATATTTGCCGCCAAAATGTTCATAAAAGGTGTAGCGATCGCTATCAACATTAATAGTAACCTCTTTTGGATGCTTAATTTTACCCAGAGGAAAAACTGGCATATTTGCATGGATGTTATCTGTCGAGCTTGTATGGTTGGCATCTGCACCAAAACCAATATTGCTCACGAGGTTTACATTCGGCGTAGCTGTTAATCCCCAATGATACCAAACACAAGCCGTCCATTGATAGTCCCAAGTATTGATTTTGCCTTGATAAACCTGATCAAAAATTTGTTCCCAGTATTTTCGTTCAATAGGGTCAGGTGTTTTTCTCTGCCAATCTAATGACTTTTTCCAGTGAGGCCAAAATGACATATCCACTTGATACTTCTCCCAAGCACGTCTCCAGGTTGCCCACCCCCAACAGTGGTTATATTTAGAAAAGTAATAGGATGTATCCCCCCGATGTTGACCATCTTGAAAATTATTCCCCGTAATTACCCAGACGCGCTCGTCATTACTATAGTAATCAAGTAACTCTTCACAGAATCGGAAAAAATCAGGATGAGGTAAACAGTCGTCTTCTAGGATAATCCCTTGCTTTTCATGTTCAAAAAACCAAGTGATAGCACTACTCACTGCCATTTTACACCCTAGATTTTTTTCTCTAAAAAGAGTCTTGACTTCACAAGGCCAATCTACTTGTGTAGCAATTTTTCGCACTTGGGTAACTTTCTCCGCTTCCCCTTCTCGCTCTGATCTTGGGCCATCAGCCGCTACGTAGAGCCTTGGTGGCTGAGCTTGGCGAATAGCATCAAAGACCTGCTGAGTCGTGTGTGGTCGATTAAATACTAAAAACAATACAGGGCTGTCCATTTAACTCCTCATAATTAAGTGATTCAGGTGCTGAAACAAGTCCGCTCCTAAGATGAAGGGGAGGAACATTTCTCAAGTAAAGAGCGTATTATCGTCATTTCAATTTAGGTTGCAACACTTCCCCTCATCCCAACCCCAGAGAGGGCTAGAGGCATTTCCCCTTCTGATCTGGAATAATAGCAAACATATAATTTGTTTTTTACTTGCTACTTCACGAGTGTATAGCCCAATTGGCTTAATATCTAGTAAGTACCTTGGCTAAATTATTACTTTTATTTATTATAGTGCGTTTTAACCAACGTATCCATCCTTTATAATATGATAATTCAATTCCCATAAACAAACCACTAAATAAAGAAGTTGGCTCATAATACTTATACAATTCTCCGTGCGTCATAAAGTAAAAACCATAAGGCAAAGCATTTTCTGAAGGCAAGCTTGGTAAATTTTTATTCTCGATTAACTCTATCAACTCAGATAAAGAGTTTGGTTCGTATGTACAACCAAATCCTCGATAATTTGAATCACCAAGCAAAATAGATGGCTTACCAAAATAGGCAGCTTCTATTCCCATTGTTGAACCATAGGAAAGAACTACGTCAGCAGAATCGGCTAAAGCATAGGAATCGACAGAAGAATCTGCTTTAATTGTTAATACATTTGCCCCAGTTAAGTTATCCCACCAGTCACGTTCTTTTTTCGACTTTTCTCGTAAATGTGGATGAACTCGAATAACTAGTTCTGTATCTGGTTGTGAAGACACCCATTTAATTAGAAAAATAATTGCATCGCGTTGAGATTTAAATAACGATTGCTCAATCATATCATCATCAATCGAAGCAAATTCATCATCACTAGATGAAAAGTAAACTAAACGTCTTTGTAATCGACGTTTTGGGAAATTCCCTTTTTCTTGAGCGTCAGTAAAACTCTTCCAAGAAATACCATCACCCATTCTTTTTCTTTCAAAAAAACTTTGGGCAACTATCTTGCGATCTTGACCTCCTTTTTGCCAGCTTTCTCTGATAAGCTGGCGAATGTAAGCAAAGTTATGACAAGACTGACTATATAAAGAGAATCTGCGATAGTCAGCCCCTCGCTCATGAATAATAAGAGGAATTTTTAGATGCTTGCATACTTCAGAAATTGGTTTACTACAGGCAAAGCGATTATTGAATGTAATGACTGTAGTTGGATTGTAATGCTTAATAATTTGATAGGCTACTTCGTAAGTAAACGCTGAAGCCCTCATATACCGCCTCAGCAAAGACCTATATAAATTCACATCAACATATGGATCCTTTATACGCGATATTAGTGACGAGGCTATCCCTAAACCCAATCTTGCATTTTTGTATGTTAATTTTTTTAATTCTTCGAGGTTATCAAATTGAGATAATGTAAATAATCGAATTTCTTTTATAGTATTTTTAGATAACTTTACAGGCTTAATAATGTGAATATTTTGCTGAGATAATATCCTGGCTATTTGCTCAAACTTATGCCGATTACTAGCACCAAGCAAAACATTTCTCAAAGTCAAAGGAATTTCGCAATCTGGATTATCACAATCTATGTAACTAAAAGCTGTTATCTTACCCTTTCTAGCTTCTCTGATAGCTATTTCTCCAGCAGTTTCCAAATGAGGTGTAGAAGTAAATGATTCAATCACTAAAATTTCAACAATTTTACTCATAACTTTTTTATGCAAAAAGTATATTCTACTCGTTAAATAAGCTTATCTAACTAAAACAAAAAAAGCAAAAAATAGTTAGTTAGTCTATCTAAATTGTTAAATCCATGATTATTTAAAGATTTTCACTCTACAATTCACTAACCCTTTCTTGCTCACTTCAACAGCTCATTTCTCATTCACTTCAACAGCTCAAAAGACAAAGAGGTTCCCGCTTTAATATCTTTCTTCACAGCCAAACCTAGCAGTCTAAGTACTTCGGGGACAAGCCTTAGCCTGGGCGAATTGCTCTGACATTCTCAGTCGTCAATACCTTCCCAGCTTTCCTATCATAAGCCACGTATAAACTACGCCTAAATACTAAAGATTTTTTCTCAACTTCAATTGAGCCATATTGAACCTCACCTAAAGCTTGCCAAGCTCTTTCAGATTCTTCCATAAGGAGTGTCATTTCTTCGGGTTCCATTGAGAAAGCGGAATCTACGCCTCAGACGCAGGATGCTTTTCAATCACCGTAGTACCTAGGGCGATACTGGCAACGGCTGCACCAATGCCTATTGTGTGAGCGCATAGAGCAATTTTTACCCCAAAAAGTTCCCGTAAATGAGGAAT
>JANWVW010000229.1 GCA_025056095.1 Bacteroidia bacterium | reverse complement strand
AGAACCGCAAATGACACAAATAAAAGTTATTTTTTAACTCAAAGCCAAATAGATATCTTTGAAAAATCGTGTAGTGTATTACCATTCTGCTTCTGGGTCAAGGCGATAGACTGCGGTCATCTCATCTAATAAAGGTTGTAAGTGTATCGTATGATAAGCATTTCTTCCCCCATAATGTTGAGTTTTATCCACAGTTGGAATAGAAAAACCTGAATTTTGTAGTATTTCAAATACTCTTTTCTCCCACTCTTGTTCTAATTCACTTTCAGGGGCGCATATTTTTTCAGCTACAATTTCTGCGTCTAAGGTATGAGGTTCAAAAAGAGAATAAGCTAATGGCAACGCTTCATTGATAGCACTCTGCATTCTCAAACGAGCTTCTTCAGTAGATCTACCTAATTTTTCCATCCAAGTTCTACCGTGAATTTGATGATATTGAAGTTCGGTTTTTATTTTTCTTGCTAATTTAGCCAAAGGTCCATAAGAAGATTGCATTAAGCTTTCTATGCGAACTTGCTTAGCATACACGTACAAAAAGTGCCGAGTAAGACTAAAACTATAATCCCCAATGGGATACTCAACTAAGTGGCAACATCTCATCTCCTTTTCGTTACGCATAAAAGCAAGTTTGTCAGGTTTACCTAAGCCTAAATTTTCTAACAGCTTGTAGTATGCATACGCATGTCCTAACTCATCTTGTGCCATAGAAGAAAAAGCAATGTCTTCTTCCAAAATAGGACCTAATCCTGTCCATTCCGAATTGCGATGTCCTATAATTAAATCATCATCTGCAAGTTTGAACAAAAAATAAATCAGCGCTTCATTATTCATACGCTTTTTGATAGTGTTTTTGTACTACAAATAACGTAAAAATTCCCAACAAAAAGAAACTAATCAAAAATATAATTGAAGTACGCATGCTGTGAGTAATCTGTATCAATAGCCCAAATAAAGCCATGCCAATTACAATTGCCAATTTATCTACCAAAGCATAAAAACCAAAAAAAGATGCATTAGCACCTATGTCTTGGGGGATAATTTTGGCATAAAAAGCCCTTGAAGTAGATTGTGTACCACCCATACACAAGCCCACTAAAACGCCTAATACATAAAATTCTACTTTTGTAGTAGTGAAATAAGCATACACGCACACGGATGCCCATACCACCAGCGCCGCCCTCAAAACGGAAATATTCCCATACCTTTTTGAAAGCATTGCAAATACATAAGCGCCAATAATTCCTATCAACTGAATTGCTAAAAGCATTGGGATTAAATCGCCTGCGCTAAGTTTAAGTTCATTGGTGCCAAAAAGAGTTGCCATGTACATAATAGTTTGCACAGCCATGTTAAAAGATAAAAAAGCTATCAAGTACCAAAAAATGACCTTTTTTTTACGCACTTGACTTATACAAATCAATACTTCTTTCCAACCTTTGGTCAATATAGAACCTTGCTCTTCTTTTATTAAAGGTTCGGGATTGCGCAATTGCGTAAAGACCCACGTTCCAAAAACTAACCACCATAATCCTGTCATAACAAAAGAAAACCGCGTGGCTAAGGCAGTATCTCCGCCAAATACAAGTTCAGGTTTTTGAATAAAAACTAAGCTTATTACCAAAAGAATAACACTACCAATGTATCCTAAACTATATCCACGAGCAGAAAGCATGTCAAATTTATCAGGAGTAGCAATTTCAGGTAAAAAAGCATTGTAGAAAGTATCACTCATAGCAAAACCAAATGTAGCCACGCTGAACAAAAAAATTCCCAAAGAAATAAAATCACTATCAAATAAAAATAGACCTATTGAACTTAGCGAACCTATATAACAAGCACTCATTAAAAACGGTTTTTTGTAACCTTTGGCATCTGCTATTCCACCTAAAAGCGGACTTAAAAACAGCACAAAAAAATAAGCAATCATAATAGCAAAAGTATATATTGCCGTAGGCTGCCATTGTACACCTAAAAAAGACAAAGGTTCTTTTACAACACTTTCATAGTAAATAGGAAAGATAGCTGTAGCTATAACCAAAGAATAAACCGAGTTTGCCCAATCATACAATACCCATGCCCTCAGCTCTTTGGGCTGATTTAACGGTAATTTTGCCATTTAAACAAAAATAACAGATTCTTATCAAAAAGCTTTGTTCTCTTTGTTTTAAGTTTATTTGAACCTAATGTAATATTTAGTAGAATCGCTGATATAAACCATTGTAGTGTCGCTTATTCGGCTGCTAAATAGTCCATATCCGCCGTTAATGTTAGTGTATTCAGGTTTAGTTTCTTGAAAGCCGTTGTCAGGTGCATTTACGCGCATATAGTCATATAATTCTTTGCCTGCACCTGTAATTTTGAAAATGAGCTTGTCTGCATAAAACTCTTTGTTCACTCTTTTAGATTCAGGTAAAATAGAGTTTACATATTCTGCAAAAACATCTTCGGGAATGGGAAAAACATACTCTGCCCCATTCGACTGTGGTACAATATTTCTTCCTAAAACCCAATGAATAGTGTCTTCGGTGATGAGGTTTGTCGTAAAATCTTTATAGGAATATAAAAAGAAAGCTTCTATATCCACTGCTTTGACAGAATTGCCTGAAAATTGGTATCGCATAGCATTTTTTCTTTCTAGGCGCAAGGTAGTAGCACTAAGTGGAGCTAAAATTGTCAAACCATTGCTCAAACTAATTCGGGAAGAAGTAATTTTTTTGCCATCAGGAAGTTCTGCATAAAGTTCGTATTGCAAAGCTGGATTGATGGCAGTAGTAGTAGTCCAAACTCTTTCAGTAGGATAAAAGCTGCCTGCTGGTTTTTGAATAATTTCAGGAGTAAGCGTGATAGTTTGAACTAAATTACCTGCGTTGTTATATCCTTTAATTTGCACAATAGCATCGGCGCTTATACTTAAATCATTATTTTTAGCATATTCAATAGCGTTTCCTTCTACTAAAAATGCTTTGTATATGCGAACATATTGTTTAGGCTGACTAGGGTCAAGCAGCCCATAAGCTACTAAAATTTCTTCTTTTTTTTCTGCATTGACTTTTAATTCCGTAGAGCAAGACAGCAAAAAGCCTATCAGGATTAAACTACTCAAAACACCAATTGGTTTTAACTTCATAGTACAAAATTACGTTTTTATCAAATACTAGGAGTTGGGTAATAAAGCGTTTGTACGTTTTTTATCACTTTTTTGTCTTTGATATATCCATACCCAGCCAATTATGCCTATCAATATCAGTAGAAAAGACAAAATTTCTGCTTGAGTTATTTTTAAGCCAAAAATGTGGTAAGGGATATTTACTCGGATTTTTTCAATAAGAAACCTTTCTAAGCCATTGAGAATAAGATATATGCAAAACAAAACTCCGTGTTGTAGTTTTACTTTTCTTCCTATGAGCAGTAAAATTATTCCCAAAATAATACCGATAATAGCTTCCCATAGAGGAGTAGGATAAACGTAGCCTGGGGTTTCACCCAACACATTGTTAGGATAGTTATAAGCATAGAACCAATCAGGAAAGAGTTTGAAGAAGTTAGGTTTGTTAAGTAAGCAAGAAGCAGTACCATCGCCTACTTGTATTCCCCAATCCCCATCGCCTGCTACGTGGCAGCCAATCCTACCTACTCCATAAGTAGTCATTAAGCCTGGAGCAGCGGCATCTAAGTAAGGTAAAAGGGGAATTTTGTAACGCCTAATGTAATAAATGACTGCAATGGCACCGAATATCAATCCACCGTAGTAAGTCAATCCATCAAAAGCTAAAAGACTTTCGAGAGGGTGTTTGACAAAATCTTCCCAAGTTTCCAAAGCAGCAAAAATTTTGGCACCTATGATTCCCGCAATCGCAGCGATGAATATAACATTATTCATTAAGTCATGGGGGTAAGCTTGTTTTTTTTCTTTTTTAGGTTTAATTCCTTTGTATTTGTAGTATTCGTAAGCTTTGTAAGCCCCCATTAGCAGTATTCCTATCAATGCACCTGTACTCGAACCCTCTTTGCTCATTATGACTTGTTGCGGATTAGCATTAAAAGCAGTGTAGTTTGCAAAGATATACCCTAGCTTGTAGCCTATTAAAGCACCTAAAACAAGGTTAATCAAAATATCTGTTTTAGAGGGCTGACCTACGGTAGTGTAGGTAATCTCAAAAGGGGAGAATATACCTAATTTTGCTTTACGTTTTAGCTCATAATAAACCATGAAGTAGGCTACGATGAAGCTCATAGCCATCATGAATCCGAAGGACTGTATAGGTATAGGTAGTTCGAAGCCGAATAAGTCTTTTGTTAGGTCAGATATACGCGGGTACAAGGTTGTTTAGATTAAGCCGCACAAAAATAGTATTTGGAAGGTAAAAAGCAAACAAGAGCATGTTTTATTGATTTAAAATTAATTTTGATTTTTTGGGCGTGCCCCTTGCTGACGCAAGGGTCGGGGCATTCCGCACTGCGCTTCGCTTCGGTACTT
>JANWVW010000228.1 GCA_025056095.1 Bacteroidia bacterium | reverse complement strand
GAAGCACGCCGACCTTGCCCACACAAGCGCAAGCGAAGTGTGGGCAAGGGCACGCCCAAAAAAATAAGACAGAATCTCACAAAACTTTTAATTTTATCCAAATAAGTGATTCACTACCTCCTCTAACTTATTAAAACCATGAACCTTCAAGCCAATTTTTTTCAAATTCATACCTTTTAGGTTGTGCTTAGCCGCAAATACTTCCTCAAAGCCCATTTTTTCTACCTCCAACAATCGCTGCTCTAATCGGCTAATAGAACGAATTTCACCACTCAAACCTACTTCCGCACAAAAAACTGCTTTTTTAGGCAAAGGGACATCGTTCAAACTAGATAAAATGGCACAGACTACTCCTAAATCTGCTGCAGGGTCTTCTATTCTCAATCCCCCTGTAATGTTCAAAAATACATCTTTCTGACCAATCTTGAAGCCGCATCGGCGTTCTAAAACGGCTAAAAGCATATTTAGTCGGCGCAAATCAAAACCTGTGCTTGACCGCTGCGCCGTAGCATATACTGCCGTAGATACCAAAGCTTGTGTTTCTATCAGTATAGGGCGTATACCTTCTAAAATAGGAGTAATTGCTATCCCTGAAAATTCTTCATCATAATCTGAAAGCAGTACCTCAGAAGGATTACTTACCTGTCTTAATCCTTCACTACGCATTTCATATATCCCTATTTCTGCCGAAGAACCAAATCTATTTTTAGAAGTCCGTAAAATACGATAAGCATGATACCTATCCCCTTCAAATTGTAAGACAGTATCTACCATGTGTTCCAAAACCTTAGGACCTGCAAGGCTTCCATCTTTGGTAATATGTCCAATTAAAAATACGGGTACCCCCTGCTCTTTGCTATAACGCATAAACTGTGCAGCACATTCACGTACTTGCGTAATAGAACCAGGTGCAGACTCAATGTGCATAGAGTGAAGAGTTTGTACTGAATCTACAATAACTAAATCAGGTTGTAATTCGGCAATTTGCACAAAAATATTTTCAATGTTTGTTTCAGGTAAAATGTAAAGTTCATCATTTCTGTATGGAAGTCGCTCTGCGCGCATACGTACTTGCCGCTCTGATTCTTCGCCCGATACATACAGCACTTTTAAGTTGTTCATTTGCAGGGCTAATTGAAGCATCAAAGTAGACTTACCTATGCCTGGTTCTCCACCGATAAGCACCAAAGCCCCTTGTACTATGCCCCCCCCTAATGTGCGATTAAGTTCATCATCAGGCGTAATGTACCGACTTTCTTTCGCGTTTTCTATATCAAAAAGTTTTTTGGCTACCGCTTTCGTAGGTTTTTTGTGAGAGGTATCCCAAGGAACAGCACTACCCGTTTTTTGCGAACTTACGCTTTCTACTACTTCTTCGACAAAAGTATTCCAATTTTGACAAGAAGGACACTTTCCCAACCACTTAGGCGACTTTGCTCCGCAAACTTGACAAAAAAATGCTGTTTTCAATTTTGCCATTAGACAAAGATACTACTCTACCTCCATACGCTCAACTCAAACAATTTGTTTTATCTTTGTATTTTATCTATGCAACTTCTAGAAAAAGAAATTTCCCTTTTGGAAACGTACAGAAATATTCTGCTCTCTCTTTATCCCGAACTCAAAGAAATGACCGAAAATTTACCTAAATATAACCCTGAATACTATGCTATAGCCAGCATTCCTGCACAAGTCATTCAATATCTATGCGAAAAGGATAGCCAACGGATTGTCCAATCTATACAAGCTTATATTCGATTTTGTGATACCTTCAAGCAAAAACAAATTGAGTTTATCCGTAACCAGAGTTATGCATATCAAGATTTTGAGCAGGTCAATAAGGAGGTTTATCAAAACCAAAACTATATGGCTCAAACGTACTATCCTGCTTTGCTGTTTAGTTATTTATTTTCCTCAAATTACTTTGAAATTTTACGTGTATTTTGTCAATACTTCATTCCTCTTACTCAAACTAAGCAAGGTAAAAGCTGCGAAATTGGCATAGGACATGGGCTTTTATCTGCTTTGCTGCTTTCTCGAAATTCAAACTTACAAGGCGTAGGGATAGATATCAGTCCTGTGGCGCAGCAAGTTTCGGCAAGAGTTAGTAAATTTTTTGGGCTAACGCCCATTCCTGTATGTATAGAAGACGCTACTCATCAAATTACTCAAAAGAATAATCAGGTCATGATTTGCGCGGAGGTATTAGAACATTTGCCGCAACCCCAACAGCTTTTAGAAAATATCTATGCTGCTTTGGCTGAAAATGGCTTACTTTTTCTAACGGCATCTATCAATATGGAATCGGTTGACCATTTATATTGGTTTGAAAATGATATGCAAGTCCAAGAAATGGTGGAAAAAACAGGCTTTAAGATAATGCAAAAAAATATAGCTTTTTTGACTTCACAAGACTATCGTAATAACCCATCTTTACAAAATCGTTTGATGAAACGAAAAAATCCTTGTACAGTCATTTTTATTTTGACCAAATAACATGTTTTTGAGTAGGTTAAGGGGCTATTCTGCAAAGGTCTTAGTACTTTTTAATGCCCTACTATGTGCTTTTTTTAATACTTCTGCTCGTGAGGTAAGAATTGGCTTATGGGCGGATATTGAACCGCAATCCGTACGGTACCATAGTGAAAAGAGTGAGGTATGGCTATTTGAAGGTACGGTTGAAGCAAAGCTTAAAAAATCAATATTCAAAGACAGTCCGTTTTCCATCAAGGCAGCGGGCAAAAAAGTGGAAGTATATCAAGGAAGTGAGGTAATAGAAGTATGGGATACTTTGTACATTTATCCGTATCTTATTTATGCTGATTTTACCTTAAAAAATGCTTCTCGTTTCGGTAACTACAAGGGAAAGTTGATATGTTTTGTCAATTCGCAGGGCTATTTAACTTTGATTAACGAAGTAGATATAGAGTGGTACTTGTGCGGAGTGGTAGAGTCTGAAATGGGCAGGATAAAAGAAATAGAAGCAATTAAAGCTCAAGCTTTATGTGCGCGTACGTATGCTATACGTGGTTACAAAAGACATATACATGAAGGTTTTCATCTATGTGATCAGCAGCATTGTCAAGCATATAAGGGAGTAAGCCCATATAAGCCTATCATAGATGCGGTTTTTGCTACGCGGGGGGAGGTTATTTTGTATCAAGGGAATTTGATAGATGCTTTGTTTTCGGCTTGTTGTGGAGGTATTACAGCCGATGCCCAAGAAGTTTGGAACAAAGATATCCCTTACTTAAAACCTGTGTTAGATGGCAAGTATTGTCAGCGGTCAAAAAATTTTAAATGGAGAGTAGTTATGCCTTTATCAGAATGGCGGAAAATTGTATTTTCAGGAGATAGCTTACCGAATGTAGTTTATTATATACCTGATAAAAGCGGTAGGCCGCACAAGCTTCTATACAGGAATACTGAACATAATTTGAGTGATAACACTATACGTACTCAATTGCGACTAAAATCGGCTAAAATTACCTACCAAGTTTTTGGGGGATCAGTAGTTATTGAGGGATACGGATTTGGGCATGGGGTAGGGCTTTGCCAAGAAGGGGCAATTGGAATGGCTGCGCAGGGCTTTACTTATCCGAATATCATTAAGTACTATTACAAAGGGGTTACTTTGGGCTATGATGTGGAAGATGAGTCTTTGCAGTGAGGTCAAATTTTAATTTTTTGGGCGTGCCCTTGCCCACACTTCGCTTACGCTTGTGTGGGCAAGGTCGGCGTGCTTCGGGCTACGCTTTCGCTTCGGTGCTACGCTTCGCTCCGCACTGGGCTAACGCCCACCCTCCGCATGCCTCACGCAAACAACTGTCATCCTCAATACATCTTACATTTATTCACAATGAGAAGGAGTTTCAAAAATATTTTAGCAAGTCTCTTTCTGATAAAAAACCCGTGTTGTATTTATACAACTTGTTACGCAAGCACGTTTGAGTGTATCAGACCCAGAGTTCAAAAGAAAGAAAAAAGAGAAAACCGAAGCCTTAGGGTTAAGTGAAGACATTCCCAATGAACTTTTAGCTTATTGTTTAGAATACAAAAAAGTACCCGAAACCTTAAAACCTAATCCCGCTCCTAAACTTGGAAAAACCCAAGAAAATACCGATATTCGTAGTATGAAGTTTTATACTTGGGAAGAAGCAGAATTATATGGAATTGAATTTCCTTATCAGTCTATGGCGGCTTTTGAAATGGCATGCAATTACAATAATCGTAAAGATGCAAAGTACAAAGCCATTACTAAAATGGCTTTTGACCCATACAGATTATGCGAAGGAAGTTTTTGCCCTGATGTTATTTTTTATGAAGGTACAAAATGGTATGATTACAAACCCGTAGTAATTGTTGAAATAGAAGATACGTTTAATTTAGCACAGTATATAAAGCGTTTTGATGTGTATCTAAAAACTCCAACGGTTAAAGAGGTTTTTTTGTATAACATTGCAATTGATAAAATAACCAAGCAAAAGAAAGAGG
>JANWVW010000227.1 GCA_025056095.1 Bacteroidia bacterium | reverse complement strand
AAGCGTTAGCGAAGTACCGAAGCGAAGCGCAGTGCGGAATGCCCCGACCCTTGCGTTAGCAAGGGGCACGCCCAAAACAAAACCTTTACAAAAACTACTTATCAGAATTGACTTAAAATATGCCGGAACTACACTTAATACCTAGTTTTGATTTTTGTCCTCTAAGCGGTAACAAGGAATACAAAAAGTCTGCTGGTCGTAAGTTTCAATCCACAATGCTGCTCTATGCCCACTGCGGTAGAATTTGTAGTTTTTAATTTTTTTCAAGGGAATAATGTACTTACATCCAAAGATATTGAAAGGATTTCTTGCATATAGGTTTTTAGTATCCTTATAGATGACATAAAAGTTTTTTGCATATAAAAAATAGCTTGTAGCCATGATAAGCAAGAAAACCCAAAAGGCTGTTATACTTTGTGTTCCCAAGCCAATCAGTGTGGGCGGAAGAAAGACCCACAACACATAAACATACAGAGGTAAAGCCCGGCTAATGCGTTTCATTCCTATACCATTTGTTGAGATTTAATACAAGTGGCGCACGTACCTTGCAAAACAACTGAAATTTCATCTATTTGAGTGCTATTGAGTAAGTAGTTAGGGATTTCTATTTCAAATTCGTCTATACATCGGGTTTCTTTACAGATTTTACATACAAAATGAGCATGGTTGTGCAGCTTGCTACGTAATTTTTGTGTAGAATAGCTTTCGTGTCTGCACAAGGCAAAAACTGCAACACCATCAGGGTTAAGTATTTTATGAATAAGGTCTTTTTCCAAAAAGGTAGATAGGGTTCGGTAGAGGGTTACTCTATCATAGTTTTTGAGCATAGTTTCTAGATCACTGTGTGAGAGCGCTTTTTGAGATTGAAAGAACACAGATAGGACGGCTTTACGAGTTTCTGTAAGGCGTAGCCCTGCTTTTTTTAAGGTTTCTTCTACATTCATATTCAGTCTTGTAATACAGAGTGGAGAGTTTTTACTCTATTTTGTATCGTTTGTAGGGCGTGTATCAATACTTCTGGGCGCGGAGGGCATCCAGGAACGTACACATCTACGGGTAAAAAGTTGTCAATACCTTGCACTACACCATATACGCGATGCATTCCACCTGTGGAGGCACAAGCCCCCATAGCTATACACCATTTAGGATCGGGCATTTGGTCCCAAATTCGTTTTATAGCATGTGCCATTTTGTAAGTACACCATCCTGCTACAATCATCAAATCACTTTGGCGAGGACTAAAACGAAATACCTCACTGCCAAAACGGGCGGCATCATACTTAGGTCCTGCAAAAGCCATCATTTCAATGGCACAACAAGCTAAACCCATGGGCATAGGCCACAATGAATTTGCCCTTGCCCAATTGGTTAATTTATCTACGGTAGTGGTTAAAAAACCAACCTGCGCTAACGTTTTCTCTAATCCCATACGATTTAAGTTTATTTTTCTCTTAAATAAAAAATGTAATTCGTAGAAACAGGTACTACATCAAAGCTCCTGATTATCCAAGCTATTTGCCCTATGTGGTAAGTGGCATGGTCAAAAATGTGCAGCAGGGCATCTGAATAAGTGTTTGTAATTAACTTACCACTATGAGTATAATAAGAGAATGTACCTGAAAGTTCCTGTTCAGTTAAACTTTGTAATTTCTGTATAAACTGTTGAGTAACTTGTAGCCAAGTTTCTATTGCCGTGTTTGTGTTTTCAAAATACTCATATTTAGGGAATTTTTCCATTTGATTGTTCATGCGGGCAAGCCACAGGCTATCCGCACTAACTACATGTCCGACCAAGTGAGATAGGCTTGCAAAGCTTCCTTTAAGGGTTTGTAGAAAGCGTAAGTTATCTATTTGCTCTATATTTTGGCACGTTTTTTTTACTCTCCATTGATGATATTGCAACCAATTTTGTAAGGTACTTTTGTCCATACAGTAAAGATTTTTTAATTATTCAATGTTAGTGTTTTTGAAAGAGTCTGTGATAACTTCTTTGGTACGTGAAAATATCTCTGAAAGCCAAGCTTTGGTACGTTTTTTTTCTATTTTGTTGAGTTCTTTTTGGTGTGAGATAGGAGTAGATTCTTCGGTTTCTTGCTGTCCTTGTTCTTCCATTTCCATACTTTCCTCTAATTTGAAGCCCTCTAAAATCAGTCCAATAGCTGTAGAGTAGATAGGACTAGAAGCTTCTTCAGCTAGTCCACCAGCCAAGTGTTGAGAAGGGTTGCCTAGTCTGCAGTCTAATCCTGTGGTATACTCAAATAAGCTTTTGATATCGCGCAGCATTGAACCTCCGCCTGTTAGTACCATTCCGCCCACAATGTCGCTTTTCTTAAATCCATTTTCATATAAGTCTCTCATTATGAAAGTAATCACTTCTTGCAGTCTTGCACTAATAATTTCTGCCAACATATAGCGAGAAATTTCTTTGGGAGGTCTACCTTGTAAGCCTGGGATAGTAACTATTTCATTGTGTTTTACGGTCATAGGTAGTGCAGAACCGAAACGCACTTTTAACACTTCGGCTTGGTTTTGCATAATAGAGCAGCCTTCGCGAATATCACTAGTAATGATATTTCCGCCAAAGGGGATAATATGAGTATGACGAATGACATTGTCTTTGTAAAAGACCACATCTGTGGTTCCTCCGCCAATATCTATCAATACTGTGCCTGCTTCCTTTTCTTCCTCAGAAAGAACCGCAGCGCTGGAAGCAATAGGTTCTAAAAAGATATTTTCAGCGTGTAGTCCCGCGCGTTGTACACAACGAAGTATATTTTGTACCGCAGAAGTCTTACCCACTACAATGTGAAAGTTACCTGCTAATCTTACTCCTGACATGCCCACAGGATCCATCACATTGCGGTGATTATCTACTTCATATTCTTGGGGTAGTACATGAATAATTTGTTCGCCAGGTTGTAATGCCACACGGAACATGTCTTCATACAAACGTTTGACATCCTCTTTTGTAATTTCATGGGGCGAATCAGGAAAAGTAATGATACCATGATTGTTAAAACTACGAATATGTTCACCTGCTATACCTACATACACGGTTTGAATATCTACAGCAGATTGAATTCTTGCTGCATCTACCGCATTTCGGATAGCTTTTGTGGTTTTATCAATATTGACCACAGAGCCACGCTCTATAGCTCCCCTTGATTCAGATTTGCCTATACCTAAAACATCAATTTTGCCGTGTATGTTTTTGCGTGCTACTACGGCACAAATTTTTGTAGTCCCAAAGTCTAATCCAACAAGGATTTTATCGTTCATGGGTATTTTCGTTTTATGGTTTAGTTTCTGTTTTTTTCTCGCACACGATTTGACGGGGGTACTTTACCGTAATACTACGATATTGTTCCCAACCGTAACTTCGTAATGCGGTTTGATAAAAACTTTTCAAATTTAGTAATTTTTGTTCAACATCTATCATTGGATAGCCAAAAATTATTTTGGCATCCCCAACTAAAGTATATAGCTCACACTCTCCCGAAGGTAATACGTGTATTTGTGTAATCTGTGCCATGTAAAAAGGGTCTTTTAACATCGCTCTCAATAGAGGAACTAATTGAGTCAATTTTTCAGAGCATATTTTATGAGTATTTTGAATAGGCTTAACAATTTCATTTCTGTTCTGCTCTTCAATTCCTAGCAGTTCATTCGGACTTGCTTCATGATATTTTTCAGAAATACTTCCCGTAATTAAAGGAACTCTTGCTGTATAATGGGAAGATAAAGGCAATTTATAGAACTCTTCATCTATGTAGTAGCTATCTTTTTCTCCAATTACACGTGCGATGGGGACGCGTTGCACTATATTAACTTTAATTTTTCCGTTCATGTCTATATAGACATGTGCTTTTTTTACATAGGGATGGGCATATAAACGCTGCTCTAATAGCTCTACGTCAATATTAGCCAAGCTATGTCCCGTAATTACTTGTTCATCGTTGTTACTCAATAGGTGTTCTACTTGCTTGGGAGTAATAAAATTATGCTCGGGCAAAGACTGAATATTCACTTCAATCCCTGTACATATTTCAGAAGCATTTTTAGACTGCGCATACCTGACCAATAGAATTAAAACAAATACACTCAAAAAATACAACAAGGCATTTTTCCAATGCAACATATCGTATGCAATCGCAAAACTAATAAAGTTTATCCAAAATGCAAGCAATTTTGTCAATCATAAAGCCTTGCTCTGAAAGTAGCAAAGAATTAAGTGTTTTCAATATCAGGAATCTTTTAGCTGTAAAATATAAGCCTTGTACTTTTTAGTTCGTAATTTTTGGGCGTGCCCCTTGCTAACGCAAGGGTCGGGGCATTCCGCACTGCGCTTTCGCTTCGGTACTTCGCTGCGCTTCGTACTGCCTAACGGCATGCTCCATGCCCCTCACGCAGATGACCTGCGCCATTATGTCTTCACCTTGTTTAAGCTTGAAGTACAAGTACTTACAAGCTAAAACTTTGCATAAGACGCAGAGAAATGGATTTTTCAGAGATCCTTTGCGTGAGGCATGCGGAGG
>JANWVW010000226.1 GCA_025056095.1 Bacteroidia bacterium | reverse complement strand
CCCTATTGCTGAAGTAGACACAGATGCTTCATACGTTTTAACAGAGAAAAATTTGCAAGAGAGTAAAAAAATAAAAACTTTTGATAAATTTTTACCTGACCTGAAAGCATTACTTGATATTGAAGGGGAATTCCAAAAGTAAAACGATAGCAAGGTGTTTTGCTCTGTACAGTACAGCGAAATAGTCAAAAAGGAACTCTAAAAAATTATTCTACTTACTTTTAGTCTGCTAAGTAGATAATATATACCGATTGCACTAAATATCCACACTATCCACACCACGGAGGTCATGTAGCGATGCTCAGGCAAAAAGAAAAACATGTAAAATGTTGTTCTATGGGTCCAAAGTAAAATTAAGAAAACAAGAGTGCTCGATTTCCATAACTTATGCTTTATAGTATATGTCATTCCCACCACAGCCAAAAGAAGTAAGCTAATGTATAAACTACTTAACACTATTTTCAACATATTTTGAAATTCCAGCGGATTTTTAAGTGCATCTAGCATGGAGATACCTTGCATAAACCAAAAATATTCAGAACCTGTATGTACCCACAAATGCCATCCTGTAAGAAGTGGATTAAACAAAAATACTTTCAAAGGGTTTTGTCTAATATGCTTGTAAGCATAGTACCTAAAGACACTATCCATTTGTGGTGTGTAAGTGTGAGTTTGATTGATAATGCTTTGGATTTGTAGAATATCCTTTTTTTCTTGTTCAGAAGTAAAAGCATACGTTGGTATATCTGCTTGACCAAAGTCTTGGTATTCGCAAAACATAATGCTCCAATGTCCTTTTTGCATTTCGCTTTCTCGAGTTATCCATGTTTTACACCAAATTGCAAAACCTGATTTAGATACTTTTTCAACGGGAAAAGGTGCAGAGAGAGGCATAAAAATTTTGAACGTGATGGCATTCCGCAATGTCCAAAGGCTAATCGGTAAAATCAAGATACAAGTAGCTATAAGCAGTTTTGAGATAGAAAGTGAGTAGCGTTTTCGGTAAATCCAAATGAAAAGTAGAATAAAAAGAGGTAAAAGTATCATATCCACTCGGGTAATCATACCATAACCTAGTAAAAAAGAAGCCCAATAAATGTTCTTTTTGTACAGAATAAAATAGGCTATTCCAACAGTAATAAAAGTGGTTAGCGTTTCACTTAAAATGTGATTGACAAAAATATCCGCCCTAAAATAAAATGTGTGAATACATAAAAAAAGATATGCAATTGGCTGAGCTTGGGGAATATCACTCTCTATTATTATGCGATATATCCAATACACTGCTAAGATAGATAGAAAGACTTGAACAAAAAGAGCAAATTTGTAATTTACACCAGTTAGCCCATATACTCCTGCGAGAAATAAAGAATAGCCAGGGACACGCGTGTAGCTAGGCACTATCGGTTCTGTTTCACTGCGTGAGAATGTACCATATTTGAGTATATTTATTGCACTTTGATGATATTCATATCCATCACCTAATAGTAGAGGATAGTGCAAAACGTATAACAAGCGAAGTATCCCCCCTATAAGAATAAAACACAGAGGTAAGTATTTGTGTACTAGTAAAAGCATCAAGCAAACCTAAATAACAAAATGGGAACAGGTAACGCAAAAAATACAAAATTTTCAAGAAGAAAGTTATTAAGAATTAAAAAATTCTCAATCAAGATTTCTTTTCTCCACTACATAAGTGAACAACTTCCAAAAGCTGCATATTTTTTGACAAAAAGTTGACAGACGGGTATTTGTAACTATTCTAAATAATTTGCTACGTTATTTATTATTCACATTAGATTTTTTGTTTTTGGATTTTTATCATAAAACGTAAGTGGCAGCATCATTGCTATAATCGGAATACGGTATCGGTTTTCCATGACGATGGCTACTAATATCATCATGTATAAAATTAAAATAAGTAAAAAGTAAATTAAAACATTTTTTCTGTTGAGAACAACATTTCTAATAAATAAAGCATATACGCTTATTAAAAAAGCAAAATGAAATATACGAAAAAGAGTTTGCAATATACTCTCTCTATAAAATTGATGCTTTATCTGTTTAATCAAGTTAGTTTCATCAAAAACTTGTTTTATACCTCTTTTTTGCAGTGTGCCTAGGTAGCTCTCCCATGTCCAGTTGCCCACGCCTAAAAGCATGTACATTCCACCTTTGAAAAATGAAAATAAAAAGTCTCGATAGTGATGCTCAAAATACTTTTTAGCTTCCTGCTGAAAATAGATATCATCTTCAAAGGTAAGAGCATTGGTGAGTGTAAGTAAGTTTGTGGTATCAGTTACGATTATGCCATGTTTTTTCATATATTCAGTAGGATAGCGATTAAAGAACTGAATTTGAGTTTCTTCAAATCCCTGTCCTGTAATATGCTGCTCTACCGAAGCACAGTAAAAAAATAACATTTGCCAACCTTTTTGTGCTGTAAAAACGAAATGCCCTGTATGTATAAAGTTTCGTAACGCCCAAATACCAGGTAGGGCTAATATAATCAGAGTGTATAAAACTAAGTTCTTCCAAGAAAAAAGCCTTTTGTAAGTTCCGTAAAGTACAAAAAATACAGTCAGGTATAAACCATACTGCGCTATAGGTCTGATATATAAAGCTATTCCCCAGAAAACTGCGCTAAGGTATAAGAAAAACGAACTTTTAATTTGCCAAGCTTTAAAGAAAAGTCCTAAAGCCAGCATCCAAATAAAAACGAATAGGGTTTCTGAACTTACATAAGTGCAGTAAGCAATGTTATTAGGTTCTATAGCATAAAAAATAGCAGGGAGTAAGTAGTTTTTACATTTGAAAACATTTTGGGCAATATATCCTACTATAAAAACAGTAAGACCTGAAATTACAATCTGCAAATAGACTAATAGCTGCAAAGAAGTGTCTATTAAAAGAGTAAGAGCAATAAAAATAGGATAGCCCGGTGGTCTAAAAAAGTCCTTAATTTCGCCCGTAGGATACTGTATAGCATAAGAATAGTGTGATAGAATGCTTTGAGCTAGCTTCAAATAATGGGTACCATCGTTGACTTCATTTCCCAGTCCTTGTGGTTGGCTGTCTGTAACTATTACAAAAAAAAGGATTCTTATGAATATAGCAATGCCTGTGATTAACCAAAGTCGCTTGGCAGATACAGTTTTGCCCTTAGGCAAAAGCATAAATTAATATTTGATTTGAGTAGAGGAATAAGTGCTATCTTCCCCCGAGCTAAGGTGGTAGCCTAAAGTATCGTCAGTTCCAATAACAGATTCTAATTCGGTTAAAATACTTTGGCTATCCTCAGTTTCACTAATAATTTCGTTGACTTGATTAGCAATAGAAGCAGGGTCTTTTACTGTAAGAGATTGTTCCAAAAGAAACTTGACATTATCTTCTATTGTGTCTATTTGTATTTTCATTACTTCTACGCTTTCCATAACTTTGCTTATCTTGTTGAAGCGTTTTCGTAAAATATCTAATCGCTTTTGTTTAGCTTTTTTAACAGCTTCTGTATCGTTAGGGATTTCTAATTCCAGCTTGAGAATTTCACTTTGAATCTCATTTTTCTTATTTTCTGATATAAATTGCTTACATTTTTGCCAGTTGTACAACAGTTGAAGGTATATTTGTTCCAACTCGTGTAGTTTTTGATAGTAAGTATCTAACAATACATCCGAAGTGCTGATTGATTTGTCATGATTGATACGAATTTGTTCTATGTTTTTTCTCAAGCTCATGTACCGTAGTTGTAGAGTTTTGTCTAATGATTTAAGCATGTACAGGGGGCTGCGAAGATGTTTTCTGTTTGCTTCTTCAATCTGTGCTAATTTTTTGAGTTTAACTGCTTTACGAAATCGTTTGTTGGTTGCCAAAGCGTTGACTAAAAATATCTCCGCTGCTAATAAGATAGCCGCTAATCCTAGTGGATTGGTAAAGTATTTTAGAACAAAGCTTACCACTATAAATACACACACGGCAATCATCAAAAAAGCAATGTTTAAAGGATTGATAAATGCTTCTTGATGATAGTTGATATCTATATTTGTGTCAGGTTTTTCTATCATGCTTATGCAAAAATACGAATAAAACTAACGCCAAGTTACGTTGCTTTGTTATACTTTTGACTTACAAACTACAATTATGTCATGTTGATTTTGCAATTTCCATAGTTGAGAATAAACTATTCTTGAAAATAGTAAAGAACTCTAATACTTGCAATTCTAAACTTGTATAATTACGTAAAATTTGAATTTTAATTTTTTTGGGCGTGTCCTTGCCCATACTTCGCTGCGCTTGTATGGGCAAGGTCGGCGTGCTGCGGGCTACGCTATCGCTTCGGTGCTACGCTTCGCTCCGCACTGGGCTAACGCCCACCCTCCGCATGCCTCACGCAGTGGATCTCTGAAAAAGCCATTTCTCTGTTTCTTATGTCAAGTTTTGGCTTGTAAGTACTTGTGCTTCAAGCTTAAACAAGGTAAAGACATAATTGCAAAGGTCATCTGCGTGAGGGGCATGGAGCATGCCGTTAGGCAGTGCGCAGCGTTAGCGAAGCACCGAAGCGAAGCGCAGTGCGGAAT
>JANWVW010000225.1 GCA_025056095.1 Bacteroidia bacterium | reverse complement strand
ATATGCTTAACCGAAGATTTTGCGTAGGCTTAAGAGTAGATATTTAATGATGCCCTACAATTTTATAGGAATTTTGTACATAACAATTTTCTCTTATGTAAAGGAAGGACAGTATCCGACTAGTTAAAGATTGAATTTTAGTTTTTTAGCCTGCCCGTTGCTGCACAAAGGTCGGGACATTCCGCACATAGCCCGAAGTATGCCGACCTTGTAGGTATGAGCGAAGGGAAACGCCCACAAGGACACGCCCAAAAAATAAACTTAATTCTGAAAAATAAACTACATTCGTTCTAAAGGCTGCATTCCTAAAAGTTTTAAGCAATGGTAAATAATTCGCCCACAAACTTGATTGAGCTGCACTCTGAAAGCCACAGCATCAGGATTCTCATCGTGTAAAATAACTACTTCATGATGAAACTGACCATACAAACGGCAAAGTTCATAAACATAATTAGCTATCAAAGCAGGTGAATACTGCTGCGCCGCTTGCAATATAACTTCTTCAAAACGGTATAAATGTACTATCAAATTCCTTTCAGTTGGATGTAAAGTAACATACTTGTTTGTGGGTGCATCAAGTAAATGCATCAATTTTTTTTCCTGAGCTTTGCGAAATATACCCTGTATGCGGGCGTACGTATATTGCAAATAAGTACCTGTATTACCATGAAAATCAATAGACTCTTCGGGATTAAAAATCATGTCTTTTTGGGGGTCAACTTTGAGTAAATAGTATTTGATAGCAGACAAAGCTAATTCGTGGTACAAATTTTCTAGTTCCTCTTGAGTTAGTCCTTCTACTTTTCCTAACTCTTGGGTAGTTTTTTGAGCTACATGGTACATTTCTTCTACTAAATCATCAATATCAACGACATTTCCTTCGCGAGTCTTCATACGTCCAGTAGGCAAATAAACCATGCCATAACTCAAATGATGCAAGCGAGAAGCCCATTCGTAGCCTAGTTTTTTGAGAATAGCAAATAAAACCTTAAAGTGATAATCCTGCTCCGATGCTACAACGTAAATAGATTGATATAAGTTAAGTGTTTCATGTCTTTGTACGGCTGTACCCATATCTTGGGTGATATACACTGCTGTACCGTTGCTGCGTAACACAAGTTTGTGGTCTAATTTTTCTGCAGTTAAGTCTATCCAAACTGAATTGTCAGGCTTTTGATAGAAAATACCTTTTAACAAGCCTTCTTTGATTAACTCTTTGCCAATCAGATAAGTTTGTGATTCATAGTCATAACGGTCAAAAGTAATGTTTAGTTTTTGATAAGTGCGTTCAAAGCCCTCGTAGACCCAGCTATTCATTTGTTTCCATAGGTGTATTACTTGCTCATCACCTGCTTCCCACTTTGAAAGCATATCCTGTACGGCTTTAAACCAATCTGTTTGAGTTTGAGCTAATTCGTAGATTTCTTCCTGAATTTGTGCAATTCTCTTGGGGTCTTTTGGATTTTTTTGTTCTAATTGGGAGAGTTTTTGAGTTAGTTCTTTATAGGCAGCTTGAACTTCGGGCGGAGTTGAGATCCAGTTTTCACTGCGCCATTGTTCTAGTAGTTCTTGGGTTTGAGATTTGAGTATATTTTCTGCCATTACATAATACTGAACTACAAAATAATCCCCCTTTGTGTTTGTACTTTGAGGCGTCTTACCTTGCCCAAACTGTTGCCATGCTAACATGGATTTGCAAATATGCGCTCCTCTGTCATTGTAGAGGTTGGTTTTTATCACCTCATAACCGCAGAATTTGAGGATATTAGCTACACTATCCCCTAAAACTAAATTCCTTAAATGTCCAAGATGTAAAGGTTTGTTGGTATTCGGCGAACAAAATTCAACTAAAACTCTTTTTCCTTTGCCTTTTTCATTTTTGCCAAAATTCTCATTTTCCTGTATCTCCTTGAAAACAACTTCTTTCCAATACTTATCAGAGAGAGAAAGATTAAGAAATCCCTTAACTACATTGAACTTTTCAAGGTATGGACTATTTTGGCGTAAATACTGACCTATGCTTTGTGCTATTTCTTCGGGCGGTTTTGAGATATATTTAGCAAGCGGAAAACAAAGTAAAGTGTACTGACCCTCAAACTCTTTGCGTGTATGTTGAATTTCAACGTTACATTCTGAAATGCCGTATATTTCTGCGAGTGCTTTTTTAATTTCCTGCGTAAGATACTTCATGCTGCAAAGATAAAGGGAATTGCCCTCACAAGTGCTTTAATTTTGATTTTGTAAAAGTCTAATTGCAATATATGCCATCAATCCTACTCCTATTTTTAGAGCTTGCTCATCAATGTCAAAAGTAGGAGTGTGTAAATTTGAGATGATTCCTTTTTGTTCATTTCGGGTGCCTAAACGGTAAAAGCAGCCTGGTATTTGGTGTGTGTAATACGCAAAGTCTTCCGCAGCCATCCATAAATCTAAATCTATTACATTTTCTTTGCCTAAGTAGTCAATGGCATATTGTTTAGCCATATTTGTAAGTGCTTCATGATTGTAAAGGACAGGGTAGCCTTTAAGAATATTAAACTCACACTTTGCGCCCATAGCTTGGGCTATACCTTCTGCCATACTTTTCATTTTTTGATGTGCTTCTGCGCGCCATTTTTCGTCCATAGTTCGGAATGTACCTTCCATATATACTTGTTCTGGAATGATGTTAGTAGCTCCATTAGCGATTATTTTTCCAAAGGTGAGTACAGAGGGAATAGTGGGGGGTGCATTTCGGCTAACAATTTGTTGCAAAGCTACAATAATGTGCGATGCTATCAACACAGGGTCAATACATTGATGGGGTTGTGCGCCGTGTCCGCCTTTACCTTGTATCTTTACATAAATTTCATCTGCGGAAGCCATATATTTGCCTGCTCTAAAACCTACCTTACCTGTTTCGATTAAGGGCATTACGTGCTGTCCGATAATAGCCTGTGGTTTTGGATTTTCTAATACGCCTTCTTTTATCATCAAAGAAGCGCCGCCAGGGATTTTTTCTTCTGCGGGCTGAAAGATAAGTTTTACCGTACCTTCAAATTCATTTTTGAGCTTATTTAGAATAGTTGCTACACTAAGTAGACTTGCCGTATGGGCATCATGTCCGCATGCATGCATCACACCTACATTTTGTGAAGTGTATTCAGTTTGGTTGGCTTCTGTAATAGGTAGAGCATCCATGTCTGCGCGTAAAGCAATTACTTTTTGAGCAGGATTTTTGCCCTCAATATAAGCCACTACGCCGTATCCTCCTATATTAGCTTGAAAAGGAATATTTTGAGCTTGCAACTGCTGTTGTATAAAAGCCGATGTATTTTTTTCTTCAAAAGAAAGTTCAGGATACCTATGCAAGTAGCGCCTGTTTTGGATAGTTTCAGGAAACAAGTCTTCTGCTAAGTATTGAATTTTTTGCCGAATATCCATATTAAAACAAGGTAAAAATACACATAAAGTTGGATACAGTTAAAAAAGTATTGTACTTTTATTTCATGTTTGCCTTTGAAGTATTAGGTAATACAAAATTAAAAGGAGAGATACAGCCCCAAGGCGCCAAAAATGAAGCGTTACAAGTATTATGTGCGGTTCTACTTACCCAAGAACCTGTAACCATACACAATGTTCCGCAAATAAGAGATGTATTGAAGTTGATAGAATTATTGAGTTTAATGGGAGTAGAGGTTAAGAAGATAGGTTCGCATAGTTATACCTTTCAAGCAAAAGAAGTGGATTTAGAGTATTTAGGTACAAAAGATTATGCGAAAAAGACCCAAGAGCTGCGGGGCTCAATTATGTTAATCGGACCACTTTTAGCAAGGTTTGGAAAAGGTTTTATTCCTCGCCCAGGGGGGGATAAAATTGGGCGCAGGCGTTTAGATACGCATTTTTTAGGTTTTCAGAAATTAGGTGCTACTTTTCGTTATGATTATCATCAAGACGCATATACGATTGAAGCTAATCAGCTAAAAGGCACGTACATATTGTTAGATGAAGCTTCTGTTACAGGTACGGCGAATATTATTATGGCTGCCGTATTAGCGCAGGGAAAGACTACAATCTATAATGCGGCTTGTGAACCTTACATTCAGCAATTATGTCGGATGCTCAACCGCATGGGGGCAAAAATTACAGGAATTGGTAGTAATTTATTGCATATTGAAGGTGTAAATAGTTTAGGTGGTACTATGCATACTTTGTTATCGGACATGATTGAGGTAGGTAGTTTTATCGGCATGGCGGCTATGACTCAAAGCGAGCTGACCATTAAAAACGCAAATGTGGAACATTTAGGTCAAATTCCGAGTGTATTTGAACGTCTAGGTGTTCAAATGGAAATACGCAACGATGATATCTACATTCCTGCTCAAGAGGTTTGTCAGATAGAGACTTTTATAGATGGTTCTATTTTGACGATTGCCGATGCACCTTGGCCTGGTTTTACCCCCGACTTGTTGAGTATTGTTTTAGTGTTAGCGACGCAGTGTAAAGGGACAGTGTTGATACATCAAAAAATGTTTGAAAGCAGGTTATTTTTTGTAGATAAGTTGATAGACATGGGGGCGCAGATTATTCTTTGCGACCCGCAC
>JANWVW010000224.1 GCA_025056095.1 Bacteroidia bacterium | reverse complement strand
CAAACAACCTTGGAGCAAAAACCAGTTTGTAGACAGTAAATTAGAACTGCAGCCTGCGGATTGGGTATGGATATTTAGTGATGGCGTTAAAGACCAATTTGATGAAGTATACCAAAAAAGGTTTGGTATAAAAAGATTGAAAGAACTTTTCATACGTGTTACACATCAATATGAAAATGCTGCTGATGTAGAGAAAGCTCTACTCATGACAGGAAGAGAGTGGATGGGACAAGCAGAACAAACCGATGATATTATTTTAGCAGGATTTAAGATTATTTAAGATTTGATTGGTTTAATTGTAAATTACTAAACAAACAGCAATTCCTCTATCAAAAAGATTTCATATTTGCTAATGTCAGCGAGCTTGTAATACTAATTTCAAAAATTAATGTATTTGTGTGCTTCATAAGTTTGAATTTATCAATAAGTATCGTAGTTTTACAGCCGAAATTTTAATACCAGATATGCAAAGAGTAAAATATAAGCTTAGTCCGCACATGATAGCATGGATACTTCACCGTTTAACGGGAATTGCTATCGTGATATATTTAATTTTACATGTTTGGGGACTAAAAGCCTTAGCTCAAGGTCCTGAACAGTTCAATCATCTGATTGCAAAATATCATCTTCCTATATTCAAAGTTGGAGAAATTCTACTTTTAGCTGCTTGTGCTTACCATGCTTTCAATGGGTTTAGAATTGTGTTAGTAGATTTATTAGGTTGGTCAAATAAGCAAAAAAGAATGTGGTACATAGCAGCAGGGTTAGCAATTCTTATCGTTATTATAGGAGGATATCCTAGCTTGATGGCAATAGTAGGTTAAAAATGAAAAGAAAGGAGAAAAAATATGGCAAATTATCAATATGGACAATCTTCTAAGTCTAATGCATTCAATTGGTTTTTTCACAGAATATCAGGAACTTTATTGATATTTTTCTTAGCCACTCATTTTTGGATACAGCACTACAATAGTACTACACAGTCTGTAGGACATAAGTCCATTAGTAGCGCAGAGATTGAGAATGTACATCAGGGTATGAAAGAAAACACTTTGGGTTACCCTGATGAAAGCAAAATCACTCCTTATGATAGGGTTATGTTAAGACTTAAAGACCCAAATTATGCAATTTTATGGAAAGCATTTAACATTCTTTTTTTAGTTTTTGCACTGCATCATGGTTTCTACGGACTTAACAACATTATATCTGACTATGTCAGAAATGGCACAGCAAGGGCGATTGCGATTACAGCATGTTGGTTGGTAGCAGCAGGTTTATTTGTAATAGGCACTTACTCTACTATTGTAGCAGGATTAGACTTGGGTCAAGCAGCAGTAGCTTGGCTTCCATAAAGTGTTTGAACTTATCTTTGTATTACTTGTTTTGTAAATTTAGAATTTCTCATATACAAAAGAAAGATATGATTATTGAGCATGATGTAGTAATAGTAGGCGCAGGTTTAGCAGGCTTGCGAGCCGCTATTGAAAGCGCCGAAAAATATAATGTAGCAGTGGTAAGTAAATTACATCCTTTGCGCTCTCATTCGGGTGCAGCGCAAGGCGGAATTTGTGCCGCTTTAGGTAACGAAGAAGAAGATAACTGGATATGGCATGCTTTTGACACTGTAAAAGGTGCAGACTATTTAGGCGACCAAGATGCCATTGCTCAAATGTGCTACGATGCCCCCAAAGCTATACGCGAAATGGAGCATTTTGGTGTCCCTTTCTCACGTACAGAAAAAGGGCTGATTGCACAGCGTCCCTTTGGCGGGCACACTCGAAACTTTGGTGAAGCCCCTGTTCGTAGAGCTTGCTACGCAGCAGATAGAACAGGACATGTATGCTTGCATACTCTCTACGAAAACTGTATAAAACGAAATGTACGTTTCTACCCCGAAGTGCAAATGTTAGATATCATCATCAACGAAGAGGGAGAGTGTGCAGGAATTGTAGCTATGGACATACGCACAGGGGAGGTACACATTTTTCACTCTAAAATTACAATGTTAGCCACAGGCGGACTTGGGCGAATTTATCAAACTACTTCTAACGCACACGCAAATACAGGCGATGGAGTAGCTATCATCCTTCGCAAGGGGCTACCTGCTGAAGACATGGAATTTGTTCAATTTCACCCCACAGGCTTGTACAGATTAGGCATTTTAGTTACTGAAGGTGCAAGAGGAGAGGGCGGCATTTTGCTCAATAATAACGGCGAGCGCTTCATGGCAAAATATGCTCCTACAGTAAAAGATCTTGCCCCACGCGACATGGTTTCGCAATGCATATACAAAGAAATTCAAGAAGGTAGAGGAATTAACGGTCAACCCTATGTGCACCTAGATTTAACTCACTTGGGCTTAGCCGAAATAGAGAAAAAATTACCCGAAATTGCTACTTTTGCTAAAATCTACTTGGGCATAGACCCTTCAAAAAGTCCTATCCCCGTAGCACCAACCTGTCATTATGCTATGGGAGGCATACCGACCGACATGAACTGCCACGTACGTAGCAATGAAAAAGATGGCTTTGTTAAAGGATTGTATGCCGCAGGTGAATGTGCTTGCGTGTCCGTCCACGGCGCTAACCGATTAGGCACAAACTCACTTTTAGACTTGGTTGTCTTTGGCAGAAGAGCCGCCTTAGAGATTCTCAAAGAACTAGAAACCGAAGGCACTAAAAAACCTCATTTACCTAAAAACGCCGATGCCAAAGTCAAAGAAAAAATCAACCAAATTTTCTCTAATAATGATGGTGAAAGCGCCGCTATTGTACGCGAAGACTTACAAAAAATGATGACCCGCTGCGCAAGTGTGTTCCGTACCGAAGAAATTATGCAAGAAGGCGTAAAAGAATTAGAACAAATTCGCAAACGTGCAAGAAAAGTTAAAATTAAAGATAAAGGTAAAGAATTTAACACCGACTTGATGGAAGCTTTAGAACTAGAAAACTTAGTTACCGTTTCTGAAGCCGTATTGGTAAGTGCACTTAACCGTAAAGAATCTCGCGGCGCACAAGCCCGAGTAGACTACCCCGAACGCGATGACACAAACTGGATGAAGCATACTTTCTTCTACACAGATGATAACGGATATACTGAAATAAAATATAGACCCGTAAACATGGCACTAGCGGAAAGTAACGAAGAATACGCCGATAAATTCAAGCCTCGTGTGAGAAAATACTAACCTAACTTATGATACTCTCTTGAAGCCCTCAATGAAAGAGGGCTTTTTTAATTTCCCAACATTTCAATCTTTTCTATTTTTGCAAAACTACTATGGAACTTCAACAAAATACTTATACCATACAAGGAATACCTGTACTAGACATTTGCAATGAATTTGGAACTCCGTTGTACGTGTATGACACAAATATTATAGACCGTCAATACAAACGATTGATAAGTGCTTTTGCTACCGTTCCACTAAAAATAAAGTACGCATGTAAGGCTCTCAATAACTTATCTATTCTCAAATTTATGCGCAAAATAGGCACAGGCTTAGATGCTGTTTCTATTGAAGAGGTAGAACTTGGAATTATGGCAGGATTCGACCCTCATGAAATACTCTTTACACCTAATAGCGTAGGTTTTGACGAAATCAAAAAAGCTGTTGAGTACGGCGTAATGGTAAACATTGACAATATTTCAATCTTAGAACAGTTCGGTCATGAGTATGGAAATACAGTACCTTGCTGTATTCGTATCAATCCTCATATTGTAGCTGGGGGAAATGCTAACATTCAAGTTGGACACATAGACTCTAAGTTCGGTATTTCATACCAGCAAATAAAGCATATTTTACGAGTAGTTCGTTCTTATCATATCAAGGTCATTGGGCTGCACATGCATTCAGGTTCGGATATTTTAGACCCAAATGTTTTTCTACAAGGTGCCGAAGTGTTATTTGATTTAGCAGAGCACTTTCCTGACCTCGAATTTATGGACTTTGGAAGTGGCTTCAAAGTACCTTACAAAGATGACGATATCGCCACAGATATTGAGGAATTAGGGCAAATTATGAGCAAAGCTTTTATGGACTTTTGCAATCGGTATGGTAGAACCTTAGAACTTTGGTTTGAACCTGGTAAATTTTTAGTTAGTGAAGCAGGATATTTTTTTGTCAAGGTCAATACTATAAAATACACGACCACAGGAGTTTTTGTAGGCGTCAATTCAGGGCAAAATCACCTTATTAGACCTATGTATTACAATGCTTATCACAAAATTATTAACGTAAGTAATCCACAAGGGCTGCCTAAAATTTACAATGTGGTAGGATACATTTGCGAAACGGATACTTTTGGCTATGACAGAAAAATCAGTGAAATACGAGAAGGGGATATATTATGCTTCAAAAATGCAGGTGCGTATGGCTTTACTATGAGTTCTAACTATAATGCTCGTTTGCGCCCTGCGGAAGTAATTATATACAATGGCAAACCTTTTTTAGTTCGTAAAAGAGAAACATTAGAAGATATTATTAAAAATCAAATTATGATAGACTTTTAGAATATTCCTTTAATTTTTTTATTTTGGGCGTGCCCCTTGCTGCGCAAGGGTCGGGGCATTCCGCACTGCGCTTCGCTTCGGTGCTTCGCTAACGCTGC
>JANWVW010000223.1 GCA_025056095.1 Bacteroidia bacterium | reverse complement strand
TAGCCCGTAGCACGCCGACCTTGTGGGCATGAGCGCAAGCGAAACGCCCACAAGGACACGCCCAAAAAATTAAAATTTAACCTTCTTACCCAACAAAAATATACTCACACTCAACTCAATTGCTGCTCCTGCTTTTCTAAGTAATCTTTTACTAAATGTGCTTTATACGTTCCTACCCACTGCGCTACCTCCTCTAATGTGGCTTCTTTGATGGCTTGAACTGAACCAAATTTTTGCAATAACAATTTTGCAGTGTTTGCACCTATGCCATTGATATTGAGCAACTCTGTTTGAATAGCTTTTTTAGAACGAACTTCCCTGTGAAAAGTGATAGCGTACCGATGAACTTCATCGCGAATTTTTTGTATGAATTTGAGCGTGATGCTTTTTTTATCTATGTGCAAGGGTATAGGGTCATTTTTGAAGTAAATTTCTTCTAATTTTTTAGCTATGCTTATGATAGGAATGTCCAATTTGAGCTCTTCTAGTACCTTAACTGCGGCAGAAAGTTGCCCTTTACCTCCATCTACAATAATAAGATTAGGCAGCTCTTCTTGATTTTGTATCGCTTTGGTATATCTGCGGGTAAAAACTTCTCGCATAGTAGCATAGTCATCAGGACCTACAACCGTACGAATGTGATATCGCCGATAGTCTTTTTTAGAGGGGCGCCCATTTTTATACACTACCATAGCCGAAACAGGATTGCTACCTTGCAAATTTGAATTATCAAAACACTCAATATGAGTAGGTAGCACAGGTAAGTGTAAGTCTCTTTGTAAAGCTTCTAAAACTTCTTTATAGTGATATTCAGGATTAGCTTTTTCATAGTTCGTGATGCGTTCGTTCATCGTATAGTTGACATTTTTGAGGGATAGCATCATCAATTTATACCAATTGCCATCCTCTTCTTCGGACACAGGTACAATGTTATCTATTCTTTTACCTAATGTTTGATGAATAGTAACAGGAATGTTAGTGATTAACTTGACTGCGTTAGTGTCATTTTTTTGCCACTCCTCATAAATGAATTGGTCAAGAATTTCTGTATCGGTTTCATCTAAAACTTTTTTGACTTCAATGGTTTTAGCTAAAATAACGGTTCCCTCTACTACTTTTAGAAAATTAACAAAGGCAAGTTTTTCATTGCTTAAAATAGTAAATACATCCACATTACTGATTTCTTCTGATACTACGGTAGATTTGCTTTTGTAGTTGGTGAGTAATTCGTACTTTTCTTTTATGAGATTAGCTTTTTCAAACTCTAGTTTTGCTGCATGTTCAAACATTTGATTTTTAAGGCTTTCGAGTACTTGTTTAGTGTTTCCACTAAGTATTTTTTTGACGTATTCAATATTTTGCATGTAATCTTCATGGTCTTGTAGTCCTGCACAGGGTGCTTTACACCTTCCAATATGATACTCTAAACAGGGTCTAAATTTTTTTGCGGCTATATTTGTTTCAGAAAGGTGATAATTACAAGTACGCAGGTACATTGTTTTATGCAAAATTTCAGAGATTGCATACATGACTTTGCTGTTAGGATAGGGTCCAAAATACAAAGAACCGTCGTTGATGCGTTTGCGCACTATCAATAAGCGAGGAAAACGTTCGTTTTTTATACATAGAAAAGGAAATTGCTTGTCATCTTTGAGTAGAATGTTGTATTTAGGTTGATGTTGTTTGATTAAGTTATTTTCTAAAATAAGAGCGTCTAACTCTGTTTCAGTAACCACGTACTCAATGTCTGCGATTTGCCGCACCATAATCCGCACTTTTGGATGCTGATTATGGCTAGCATTAAAATATGAAGATACTCGCTTGCGTAGAGATTTTGCTTTTCCAATATAAATAATCTGCCCTTCTTCATTATAAAATTTGTAGCATCCAGGCGCTAAGGGAAGGTTTTTAGCTTTTTCAATAACACTTTCACTCAATATAATTCCATCTTTTTCCATGCGATTGAGCAACGGCTAAGTCTATTTCTTAGTTGCGGTGAACTTGAAAGAATCCCATATTTTATCTACGTAAGGTATCCAGTGGTCGTAATCTTCTACCGAAGCAGTGTAGATAAAAGTCCATATTTTTTTATCACGCATTATGTATATTTCCGAGCACTTTATTTCATGTCCTGCTTTGTTTTTAGTGATGTAGCTTATTTCAGTTCCAGGTATTTCTTTGAAAAGTTTTTTGTTTACAGCTAATATTTTACTGCCTTGTACTTTTTGTACTGTGGCTATTTTTTTTTGGGCGTATGTTTTGGCTATTTCAAAAGGTTCTTGGTGATGTTCGGAGTGGTGAACGGGATGAACAGCTATATGGACCATGTCCTCAAACTTATCTTTAACATTGATTAACTCTGACCTTGCAGTCCAGATATAGTTATGCATGTGTACAATTTGCCAACTTGTGGGATAGTTAATTGAAAAACCATGCTTTTTATCTGTGTAAGTTTCAAACTTTTCTTGCCCATGTGCCGAAAGTGAAATTAAACTCAGGATAACCACTAATAGTACTTTGTACATACTCATATCACAAAAGTAAAAATTTTTAATGAGATTTACATTGTTTTGCAAATACTAAAAATTGCCCACAAATTTTGAGTTTTCTTGCAACTATATTATTTTTGCAAACCATTCATTTGCAACAATATGAAAAAGTATCTTTTGTTCCTACTAACCTGCATTGTACTTAGTAGTGCTAACTATGCACAAATAGGCATAAGGGTAGGTGCATTTGGACAGCCCCAGGGGTGTTGGGTGTACAATCAAAACTGGTTGGATGCAGATAATAACTATGCGCCCACACCTATCTACCGTACAAATTTCGGGCTAGATTTAGGATATAACTTCAAAGACCAACTTGGAATTCGTGCTAATATTATCTATAATCAAATGGGAGTTCGCAATGAAGATAAAGAAGGAGGAGTAACTTCATCTAATCTCAATGTAGGAGGTAACTTTCCTAGTACCATAGCGTATGATAACAGCTATCAAGGCGCATCTAACGACAAAGTTATCAAAACAGATATAATTCCGAAATATATTTCTACACCCTTGATGCTTAGAGTAAACTCCAACCCTCTTTCTAATGTTATTTCTCACTTTGACTTAGTTTTTACACCTTCATTTTTGGTAGGTATGGGCAGCCGATATAAAGAAGGGGGAGCTGCCTGGAAAAAAAGTCCTGATAGTGTAAACACAAAACTGAAAAAATACACCAACTCTTTTGACTTTGCCATTGGAATTGGAGTAGGCGTAGATGTCAAATTAGCTGAAAATCTATACCTAAATCTTAGCGTGCTTCGTATCAACTACTCTCTCACAGATGCCTTCAAGAGTCAAGATAAAACAGGACCTTTCGTATGGTATAGAGACAACAATGATAATGCTACACAGAACATTAACTTAGCCACAGGCGGTCCTACCAATGCCACCCCTGATTCCCGCAAGTATCATCATTTAACTATTAGCTCACAAGTTGGAATAGCATATATTATCACTCAAAACTAAGCCATTTCATTTATCTCAAATAAGGCTTCTTTACAGGAAACTTGTAAAGAAGTCTTATTTTTTATTTTGTATCCTGCTCTATACAAAATTTCTGCTCTCTTTTTTACTTAATTTGCTGCGAAATGTCTGCAATTATACAAGTTCAAAAAATCACCAAGCGCTTTAAGCAAATTATAGCTGTAAATCAAGTCAGTTTTGAGGTATATCATGGCGAAGTATTCGGATTGCTTGGACCTAATGGAGCAGGAAAGACTACTACTTTGGAAATCATAGAGATGCTTCAACCCGCAGATGAAGGCGAGATATATATTGCAGGCATGAACATCAAAACAAATTCGCAAGAAATTAAAAAAAGAATCGGGGTACAGTTTCAAAGTACTTCTTTGTATGATAAAATTACAGTAAGAGAATGTATTACTTTATTTGCTCACTACTACCCTAAGTCTATGGACATCAACACTTTGCTTAATTGGGTGAACTTACAAGAAAAGAGTAAAGCTTTTACTAAACACCTTTCAGGCGGACAAAAGCAGCGTTTAGTATTAGCTCTAGCATTAGTTAATAATCCCGATATTGTTTTTTTAGACGAACCTACCACAGGACTTGACCCGCAGGCGCGTAGGAATATATGGGATATTATTCAAAATTTGAAAAAGCAAGGTAAAACTGTGGTAATGACTACTCATTATATGGAAGAAGCGGAACGTTTATGTGATAGGTTAGCTATTATGGACAATGGCAAAATTATTAACATTGGCAAGCCTACTCAACTCATTCAGCAAGCGAAGTTACCTACAACTTTGATTTTGGAAGATATACAAATTCCAAAAGAAATTGCAGATAAGTACAAATTTCGGCTAGAAGATGGAAAATACATTCTTAAAGTACATGACGTAAATTCAACCTTGCAGCAAATACTTTCAGAAAATCACATTAACTTGAATGTAATTTCCATTCAAAAACCTACTCTTGAAGACTTATTTATCTACTTGACGGGCAAAAAACTACGTGAGTAATTTTTTTGAAATAGTTAGTTCTAAAAAATAATTTGATTTTTTTGGGCGTGCCCTTGTGGGCGTTTCGCTTGCGCTCATGCCCACAAGGTCGGCGTGCTTCGGGCTACGCTGACG
>JANWVW010000222.1 GCA_025056095.1 Bacteroidia bacterium | reverse complement strand
ATTTTAGCATTAAAATCTATGCGATACACAGTCATGGAAATAACATCCATTATGTATTCCTGCGGTCTGACTTCAAGGTCTATAATCTCCTCTTGCAATAAATCCGATAAAAGTAACTTGGCAATTTTGTTGTCTTCCATCAGGTACTTGAATACAACGTCATAAGCAGGGTTGGCAATTTTTATCATGGTACAAAAATAAGAAAAACACGAGAGTTTAATTTTGTGGCAATGTTTTACCTTATTTTGAATTGATTTTCAATGATTTACATAGTTAAAATGTATTTTTATCTTGTTTAACATTCATTTTCAATTACTTACAAGGTTAAGATTTGTGTAAGTGGATTTAGTTTGCTATTCGTTTGCGTGAGGCATGCGGAGGGTGGGCGTTAGCCCAGTGCGTAGCGAAGCGTAGCACCGAAGCGATAGCGTAGCCCGCAGCACGCCGACCTTGTGGGCATGAGCAAAGCGAAACGCCCACAAGGACACGCCCAAAATAAAAAGTAACAATATAAAAGACTGTTTTTCAAACATATACAAGAAAAATCAAAACATTTTTTCCTAAAAACTTGACTCGTTTTTTTTTTTAGACTTTTGCAACGCTTTCGAAAGCAAACTTTCACAACCATCACAATTTTCAAAATACGTATGAAAACAGTAAAAAAACTTTGGGTAGTAGCAGCACTGATGCCGTTCCCCGTAATGGCTTGGGCAAAGACGGAGTATAAATTCAGAGTTTTGAAACTCTTTTCGTTTTTTATATCGCTGTAAATCAAGTATTTATGAAATTTTTAATAAATTAAGTTTAACAATTTGGCAGAAATATAATACATTTACATTTACAAACTTATATATGTCAAAAATATGAGCGATCTGTTTGTAGCATTATACGGTAGAGGAAAAGAAATTTTTGGTCTTACCTTTAAAAAGGAGAAATTCACCAAAAAACTACAGAAGCAAGTGGAAGACTCATATGTGGAGTTATGCGATGACAATTTTTTAGATTTAGAGCTTCCATTATCTTGCTTAGAACTATCAATAAAATATAATAATTCAAGCAAGTACTATGAAACCTACCTTGAAAGTAAAATAAAAGTTGTATCAAGCGGTATGAGAATTTCCTATCGAGAAATGATGCGCGCAGGCGATGATGAAGTTGCTGTAATGTGGTATCATATTCACGCTTTCTCGACATACCATATCTGGCGGGATATTGGAAAGTTTCATAAGAGCAAGTTAAAAATAATTACGTCTACAAGAATTGACGAAACTGATAATACAGAATACGAATATGTAAGTGAGATCTTATATGATAATAGACCTCCTGATGAAACAGAAGAATGGGGTGAACCAAAATTTGGTTTTGAAGGTCCTTTTATATTGTATTAATTAACACGAGATTAATCTTTACTAGGATTAATTTCGTTCTGTTTTTGTACCGATTTGCAAAACTTACACATAAAAATGTAAAGTAATTTTTAGTAAACTGTTAGTCTCTATTAATAAATCCGTAGTAACCTTGTGTTCATAAAATCTAATATAAGCAGGTGAGAGCCTTTATATTTTTTGCCAATCCGCTTACAGGTTTTCTCAAATCATAACTATTGTGTCCCCTTCACATTCCTAAATCCATATCCTACAACTCAAAATTCATGTTAAGCTGTTACTCCTTATGCTTTTAGATAGAATTTAACTTCCAGGATGCTAGACAGCACTTCGGACTGAATGACTTTAAGAAACTATAAAACTACACCTCTGAAAAATTTTGTGTTCATGGGCTTTTTTATGATCTTTTATTCCAAAATCCTCCTGGAAAAACAAAAAAAAAAGAACAAATCATTCTTAACTCTAAGTATTGCAGACATCAAAAATATGTATCACTCGCATTTTCACTACGAGTATTTATTAAAATATAGCTCCGAAAAGCATCTTTTATCTCCCGATATTCACACCATTATACCCCCAGATATCATTCATAATAGATAAAATGTTAACTACATTGTAATGTTAAAATCAAATTTAATTTTCATGAAACAGAGAACCATTTTTGCGTTTGATTATTATATCCTTGAGTAAAGGCAAATGCCGTCCAATAAGAATACAATGAGGTTTAAAAATAAAGCTGTTAATATTTTCCCCTTGCCATATGCCAAGTAATTATATGAGTAGTAGCCTGAAAAGATAAATAGACCTACCCTTAACGTAAGGATTACGTTATCTGATGTTACGGGTATTACAGGGTTGTTAATATACCCTGAATACACTAATGCCATTGATCTGGTAATAATTAATAGAAAAGCTGCGATGTTTTTAATAGATAAAAAGTAGGTAAATTCATAATTCTGCATGTTTAGTTAAACATTAGTTAAATATTAATCCTGCTTTGTTGATTAAGTATAATTGCATTGCCACCAACGTCTCGCGGACAAAAGAAGCTGCCGAAGCGAAGCGTAGGCAATTTGAGTGGGGCTTCTGCAAGAGCCGAACCGTTTATCCGCTGTTATGTGTCCTGATCGATAGCGAAAGTGCAACGTGGTTCAAGTAGGAAGCACGAGAAAGTCGGGCGGAGGCGGGCTTTATATTTATTAACTAAATAGTTCAGTTTCTAATAGTTTCATGTATTTATTTACATAGAAGCTATCAGGTTCATGTTTGATTGGTCTAACTCTAATCTCAAATTGCGGATTTTCTGTATTAGTGCTATCAAAGAAGATTAGTCCTATACCAAAGATTAGGCACAATGATTCTATTCTAGATTTGTCTTCTTCACTGGAGTTTTTTGGAATTACGATATAGACCTTATGACTAAAATTTTTATATGCACATGCCTGTCCAAAAGCAGTAATTATTCCAGATGTATCCGTTTTTATTTCAGCAGAAACAATGACTTGTTCAAATTTTATTATATCAGAAGGCATTGATTTCTTTATTCCAATAACATCAGGCGTTCCCCATCTATCTCTGAATCTATTGCCGCCCAATTTAATCGCCTTTGTACATTCTTCTAATTCATTTTTTAGATAATCCGCAAATGATTGATAAAAATCTTCTTCGGAAATCGGTACTCCTTCAGTAGGAGCTTCTGCTTGCTCTTCTGGAGTGATTTGAGTTTCTCTAAATGAAGTATGTCTAAATAAACCCCTATCTGCTTTATACACTTCGCTTGAAAGAGTTACATCTAAATCCCAAATAGCGCCTTGAATTGTGTTAATTGGAATGTCTGGGAAACTATCATATATCATATTTACTAGTTGAGAATATCTTATTCCCTGTGGATTATTTTTTAATAATTCAACTGCTTTTGTTTTAATTTGCTCTTTTCGTGTTGCCATAATTAAATATCTTTTTTTTGCTGCAATATTACAGAATTGATTTGAGTTTTGTACATTTGTGGCGTCAATCCTCAAAAAATATTACAACATTATGCCACATTATGACAATACTGCTATAATAAGAGATTTTACGGAGTCGCTTACCATCAAGCGGTATACGTTCAAAACTGTAAAGACCTATAAAAATGCACTGATACAGTTTTTACAAGCATTTCCATATAAAAGTCCCGAAGAAGTTACCGTAAAAGAGATTGAAACCTTTATTAACCAAAAGGTTACACAAGAAAACATCTCTGCTTCTTATCAAAAAACTTTAGTAGGTGCTATAAAATTTCTTTACCATGAAGTACTTCGGAAAAATTACAAATTTGATTATCTCTACACCGACAGCAGAGAACAAAAACTGCCCAATGTACTCAGTAAAGAAGAGATACAAAAAATCCTTGACGCCTGTTCCAATATCAAGCATAAAGCTATATTAGCTACTATTTATGGCTGTGGATTGCGCCTGTCCGAAGTATTGAACCTGAAAATTGCAGACATTGACTCCAAAAGAATGCTTCTCAAAATAAACCAATCCAAAGGCAATGAGGACCGATATGTGCCTCTGCCACAAAATTTGTTAGAACTGTTGAGGGAATACTACAAAATATGTCTTCCCAAAGTGTACTTATTTGAAGGCGAGAAAGGAGGCATGTATGCTGCCCGCAGTGTACAAAACATACTCAAAAAATGTTTATTGAAAACAGATATAAAAAAATCCGTAAGTGTACATACCTTGCGGCATACTTACGCCACACACCTTTTGGAACAGGGAACAGATATAAGAATTATCCAAATGCTTTTAGGACACAAAAATCTTAAAACTACTCAAATATATACACATATAAGTTCGCCAGTGATTGAACAGGTCAGCAGTCCATTGGAAAGTATCCAGTTTTAAGGATTTTTGTAATTATCCGGGTTATGGCGTGTCCTTGCCCACGTTGTGCTGCGCGCAGGTGTACAAGGTCAGCGTACTTCGGGCTATGCTATCGCTTCGGTGCTTCGCTAACGCTTCGCACTGCCTAATGGCATGCTCCATGCCCCTCGCAAGCTGTATTTTGATGTCTTACCTCGTTTTATACCTAATTTTTGGCTTCATTTCTTCCCAAAACAAGCTAAAAAAATGCAAAACCCTTTACTTTTTTACATTCATTTTCAAATATCTACAAAGTTAAATGTTATTTCAACTCACGTCAAATTATGTTTTCTTAAAAATGCCTCATCTATTTTGGCAATCTGCATGACTACCTCTTTGGATATACCTTGTTTGAGCATCTCCTTTATCATATTGATTTTATCTTGCT
>JANWVW010000221.1 GCA_025056095.1 Bacteroidia bacterium | reverse complement strand
ATCAACGGAACTACTTTTAATAAGTATGTAATGACTATTAATGCCTCCTCAGGAGCTACAACCACCCATGGTCTTATAAATGTTGGTGGTTTGCAAACAGGCATAGGAAGGGCTGTTGTAGGTCCTGGTACTAGTAGTGCGGCAGGATATTTGGAACTATACGCACCTTCAGGTAGTAACATAGGTTATATCGGTTGGGAAACAGGCAGGATGTACTATCACTCTACTTTGACAGCAGGACATCAATTCAATACCAGAATGGCTATCAATCCTTCTTCCGCTAATACAGGTATGGGTATGCTGGAAATTAATAGTAATGTTGTCAACGGAACAGGAGGCTGGACGAGAAATATCCATTTCAATAATAGTACTGGTGCCATTACTAGTAGTGATTTATTATTGGGTCTTCATTCTAATAAAAATTTTTATTTTGCTGATATCAACGGAACTACTTTGAATAAGTATGTAATGAGTATTAATGCTACCTCAGGAGAAATAGATACACATAATACAATAGATGTTGGTGGTTTGCAATCAGGCATAGGAAGGGCTGTTGTAGGTCCTGGTACTAGTAGTGCGGCAGGATATTTGGGTATATATAACCAATCTAATGGTTACGAAGGTTTCATTGGTTGGTATACAGGAAGGATGTTCTATCAATCTAATGTAGGAGGTCATCATTTTGCAGTAGGTTCAGGGGCTACTCCCACATTTTCTGCCAATGCTGGACACATTGCTATAAAAGCTGATACAGACAATCCTTATATTTCTTGGCATCTTAATTCAGGAGGTCGTATGGCGTGGATACAAGCCACTGGAGGTACAGGTGCCGATAATGCTCTTTTAGCTATAGGTTGTGGTTCTTTCCGAGTTACAGCTCTTGCAGGTACAGGCAATAGAGTACTGATAGCAGATGGTTCAGGTAATGTAACTGCTCAACCTTACTCTACCGTAGGCGATAACCTCGGTAACCATACTGCTACTGCAGGATTGAATATGAATTACAATCCAATAACTAATGCCTCCTCTGTTCAGGCAAGTTCTTCAGTTGGCGTTGGATATTCCCGTATAGTGACAGGTACAAGTTCAAATGCAGGTTATTTAGAAATTTACAATCCAAGTAGTAGAGTGGGCTATATAGGTTGGGAAACTGGACTTATGTACTATCATGCAGATGCAGGTTATCATCGTTTCAGTACTCACGTAAGTGCTAATGGTAATGTAAGTGCTTATACAGGAGGAGGATATGCTTCATTGATTCCCGGTAATGCTAGTAACGCGGGATATTTAGGTATATACAACCCTTCTGCAGGTAACGTAGGTTATATCGGTTGGGAGACAGGAGATATGTACTATCATTCTACCGTAGGAGGTCATCATTTCAATGATCAAATATTTATTAGAGGCGGGGGTAATTCTGTATTTCCTACTAATGCCGGGCATTTAGCTTTGAAGAGCTCAGGTGATAATCCTTACATCTCTTTTCATGCCGCTAGTGGCACGCGTACTGCTTATATTCAATCAGTTGGTACAGGAGCAGACGCTGGAACTATTCACGTAGGGGGAGGTTCTTTTCAAGTTCATACCACTGGCGTAAGATTTTCTACTTTTGGTGGTGGTGGAAGTGCTTTTGCAGTGCTAAATAATGTTGGTACTCTTAGCCGTTTTGAGCTTAGTGGTTCTATGGGTTCATCAGGAGTGTTCTTGCGGGGAGATGGTGTATTCACTAATACGCTCAACGGTAGCCTTACAATTACAGGGGTATTCAATTCAACAGGTTACAAAGAAACCTCTGATATTCGTTGGAAAAAGAACGTGAGCAATATTCCTAATGCTTTGGGCAAAGTAATGGCAATGCGTGGAGTAAATTATGATTTCAAAACCAAAGATGAACTCAAAAAAGAAAACTTACCTACCGAGTATGAGTTTTCAGATAAGAAACAAATTGGTTTCATAGCCCAAGAAGTAGAGAGAGTATTGCCCGAAGTAGTAGGAATTGATGAAAAAGGTTTCAAAACCGTAGAATATGGCAAAGTAGTAGCTTTGCTTGTAGAGGCTATGAAAGAGCAACAAAAACAAATAGAGGCTTTACAAGCGGAAAATGCTTCGCTCAAAGCTCAGGTAGCCAAAATCAAAAACCTAGAAGCCAAATTATTGGCTCTTGAAGAAAAATGGGGTGAAAAACCAGTAAGCACCCCAGTTAAACCTGCAACACTCGGTAAAACTGAATAAATGCTAAACTGAAGGGATATATGAACTTCAAAAAGATATATCTTGTAGGGGGCTTCGGACTAATGAGTACATTAGTCCAAGCTCAGTTTGTAGTAACTAATGGTGCTGTTGTAAACATTAACTCAGGAGAAACGGTTACTTTGCTAGGAATTAACCTACAAAATAACCTAGGGGGGTACTATCAACTAGGGGGTACTATCAACCATAATGGCACATAGTAGCACAGGGATTTGCATTTACTGCGAAAGTTATTAAAGGCAGGGATGTAGAGTTAGTATGGCTTACCAAGAATGAGTACAATCTAAAAAATTATATTGTAGAGCGTAGCTTTGATGGAAGAACTTTTGAGCCGCTGGCTACGGTAAGTGCAAAAAATAAATCTGAAAATGACTATACTCATATAGATTACAATGCCAAAGATTTAGGCAAAGATGTTCTCTACTATCGTATTGCTATGGTAGAGAATAGTGGTCAGGTGCGTTACTCACCTGTTAAAGCAGTTCGCTTTGATAGAGAGTTTTGGGTGAGTGTGTATCCTAATCCTTTCAAAGAAGCCTTTAATGTAAAAATCTACAATCCTGAACGTAAAAATATTACGCTTTCTCTCTTTGATAATTTAGGCAGAATGCATCTAAAAGTTCAATTGGAAGGTGAAGAGATACACTATCAACCTACTGAACGCCTAGACTACCTGGCAGCAGGTACTTATTTGCTACAAATTTCCACAGGCTCACAAATTGAAATTGTAAAACTTGTTAAAAACTAAAAACTATGTTAAAGACGTATTTATTACTTATTTTAAGTTGGGGAATTCTTCCCCAACTTTATGCCCAATGTACCTTAACTTTTACAGGTCAATATGGTACTAATTGGCATACAAATGGTAATTGGGATAAATGGAAAGTTCCTGGTCCCAATGATAATGTAATTATTCCCGCAGGAAAGACGGTCAATATTAGTAGCGATGCTGAATGCAGAACTATTACCGTCCATCCAACAGGGCAAGTAATTAAACCGAGTGCAGTAGAACTTCTGGTAACAAATGCTTCTAATACAGGCTTCTGTAATTACAAAAAAGCTTTTGTCTCAGGATCATCAGGTTATCCTGATGGGATAATTACAGGAAACATGGGAGGGCTTGCAGGTGCAGACAACTTATGTCAAACTATTGCTAACACTTATATACCTGGTAATACAGCTACTTTTAAGGCTTGGTTAAGCAGTAGTACCGTAGCAGCCTCCGCAAGACTCACCCACGCTTCTATACCCTACAGAGCTAGAAATGAAATAATAGCTGATAATTGGGCTGATCTTACAGATGGTACATTAGATAATGCTCTGGTAAGGCTAGTGCAAGCGCTCGCTTACTGTGGCAGTTGTTGGGTATGGACTAACACTACACCGACAGGAGGTATTTTTAGCACAAATCCTAACAACAACTGTAATAATTGGACGAGTAACTCTTCTTCCTTACAAGGTAGGGCAGGTGTATCAGATCCAGCTATAACAAATGCCGGTTGGACTGATACAGGCTATTATTCTTGCAGTAATGACTTTCCTTTATATTGTTTAGAGCAATAATACACTCAAAAAAACTTGTTTTTAACATCCCCCTCCTTTCAAGGGGGAGATAATAAATAACTTTTTCTGTAAAATCACTTGTTCTTCAGTATAATATGAAAGTAATCATTATAGGGCTAACTTGCTTATTGTTAAGTAGTAATCTACCGGCACAATGCACATTAACTTACGTAGGTCCTGTGGGAGGAACGTGGCACAATGCAAACCACTGGAACTTGTGTAAAATACCCACAGCCACAGATGCCGTGATTATCCCTGCGGGCAAAACGGTACTTATCAATAATACCAATGCTACTTGTGCCAATATCACGGTACAATCCGGCGGACAAGTCGACAGAAATGGTACGGGTACGCTTACCGTTACTAATAACTCCGTAACAGGTACTTGCACTGCTTCCTGTGCTAAAAGAGTTTTTGTAACCTCTACTAAGTATGGAGGATTGTGTGATAATTCATCACCGGCTTGTCCTAAATATCATCAACTTGGTCATGGTCCAAGCGGAGGTTACTCTGGGGCACTACCTTTCTTTAGAGTTGTATGCCAACAGATAGCTGACCAGAAGGGATTAGGAGGAGTATGGGGACCATGGTTAGAAGACTATGGTTTACCACCAGCCACGCATTTAGGTCTTTCTTCATTTACAGGAAATTTTGTAAGGTTGGATGGAGTAGTCGTGGCAAATGGTTGGGCAGATTTGACAGATGGTACTTTGGATGCACCTATCAATGTAGATGAGAACGGAGCTACCGTACCCGTCCCTGCATGGTTTAGTGATGCAGATTTGACGACTGCGATAACGGAAAATTATGTTTGGACAGGAATATATGAGACAGGCCTAAAAACAACTACAGCGCTTCCTCATGCTACCTATCCTAATTATCCCTACAACTGTGGCTCTTGGACC
>JANWVW010000220.1 GCA_025056095.1 Bacteroidia bacterium | reverse complement strand
GTAGCCCGTAGCACGCCGACCTTGTGGGCATGAGCGCAAGCGAAACGCCCACAAGGGCACGCCCAAAAAATTAAAAATTAACTTTTGCACTACTATGCTCTGTGTAAAAAGAACATAATAGCAATCACTTGTTCCAAACATAGATTGAAAAACCTTAAACAAGATAGAGCAAAAGTTGTAATATCATTTTTTAAGGTTAAATTTGCAATTTTGTACGAAGTTTGTTTGTTTTGTTTTTTGAATTCAGGATTACCGTAAAGTATGCAAAATATAGAATTGCAGTTTGGCTATAAATATGCGGACTTATACAACCCGCAGCGGCTACAAGACTTGCTACATACGTTTTATCAATTTTTAGAGCAAGAAAACAAAGAAATATATTCAGACTTTATTGCATACACCAGAAGAGAGAGAGAGTTTAATCCTGTTGAAGAAGGAAATCTGTTAGTAGCTACGGCACCATATTTAAGCAAGTTTATTGCTAAGCTTTTTAACATTGAAAAAGAAGCAGGATACTACGTAGAACGTGCCCAGGAAACAAAAATTATATTCCAGTTCAAGAAGGAATTCATGGGCAAAAAGTACCATAAAAACTTTGACACTTCTCAAGCTGCATCTTGGGAGCTCAACACGTTAACGCATAAAGTAAGCGAAATGATAGGTAATCAACCTATCACCGAGCAGAGAATTGCTCAACTTGGGATGCAGCTCATTCAAGAGGAAAAAAATAATGTACCCGATGCAAAAGAAAAGATACAAACTTTACTACAATGGCTTTACAAAGCTAAAAATACACCTCTTACTCAAGGATGGGTCTCTTATCGTGTGCCCCATAAGTTGAACTTTGAACAGTTAGTAGAGTTGGAAGTTCGCACAGAAAACACTATTCCTGTTTTTTACGGACCACAGAAATACAGGCGCAGGCGCGATGGCTTCAAATTGACAGACAGGCGTATGTCCATGTTAGAAATTGATGCTGAAACCGACTATTGCATGACCTGCCATGAAAGAGAAAAAGACTCATGCAGCAAAGGTCTTCGTAACAAAGAAAAACAAATAGAACGCAATCCATTAGGCATAAAACTCAATGGCTGCCCGCTAGATGTCCGAATATCTGAGTTCCAGGCAGTACGAAACATAGGGCATAGCATAGGGGCATTAGCAATTATCATGATAGATAACGCCACCGTAGCAGGTACAGGGCATAGAATCTGCAATGACTGCATGAAGTCCTGTATTTATCAAAAACAAGAACCTGTCAATATTCCCCAAAATGAAACCGCTTGTCTTTGGGAAACCCTTCAATTGCCCTATGGATTTGAGATATTCTGCTTATTACAAAAGTGGAATCCACTCAACCGTGATTGTCCCGTAGAAAAGCCGTATAATGGAAAGAAAGTATTAGTAGTGGGCTTAGGTCCCGCAGGCTATACCTTGACGCACTACTTGCTAAGAGAAGGTTTCGGAGTGGTAGGTATAGACGGCTTAAAACTTGAACCTTGGTCAAAAGAGTTAGTTGGCGATGTAGCTAATGGAATTTTACCTAAACCCATCAAAGATATCAAGGAGCTGATTAAAGAAACAGATGAGCGGATTATCGTCGGATTTGGAGGAGTTTCTGAGTACGGAATTACAGTACGTTGGGATAAAAATTTCTTGAACTTAACTTACCTTGCTTTATCTCGTAGGAACCATGTTCGTTTCTATGGCGGAGTACGTTTTGGAGGAACTCTCACGGTAGAAGAAGCTTTTGACTTAGGCTTTGACCATGTAGCTTTAGCCACAGGAGCAGGCAAACCTACGATTATCAACATTAAAAACAACCTTTCAAGAGGTATTCGCAAAGCCAGCGATTTTCTGATGAACCTGCAGCTTAGCGGAGCAGCTAAAAAAGACTCTATGGCTAACTTGCAAGTCCGCCTACCTGCTATTGTTATTGGTGGAGGTCTTACTGCCATAGACACTAGTACAGAAGTAGCTGCTTACTATCCTATTCAGGTAGAAAAGGTATATAATCGTTACAAGAGATTGATAGAGCTCTACGGTGAAGAGTTTGTTCTTTCTCAATTTCAAGGTGAAGACAGGATTATTTTGCAAGAATTTTTAGAGCACGGTAAAATTATCGCAGAGGAAAGAGAGCGCGCCTACAAAGCAGGAGAAACCCCAGATTTTGCTAGTTGGGTACAACGCTGGGGGGGTGTAAAAATGTGTTATCGTAAGAGATTGGTAGACTCACCTGCTTACCGCTTGAACCACGAGGAAATTCACAAAGCTTTAGAAGAAGGTATCGGTATTGTAGAGAAAGTTAATCCTGTAGAAGCAGTAAAAGATGAATACGGTGCTATCTCTGCAATAATCATGGAAAAAACGGAGATGCTGCCCGATGGTAAGTGGATAAATACAGGAGAATACGTAACTCTACCTTGTCGGTCTTTATTTGTTGCCGCAGGAACTTCACCGAACACTGTCTACAACAAAGAGCACAAAGGCACTTTTGAGATTAACCCTAAAAATGGCTACTTCAAAAAGCATAAAATAGTTTATGATTTAGAAGGAAATCCCAAACTTTTACCTGCGGAAGACCATGAAAAAGCTTGCTTTACATCATTTAGTTACAAAGGAAAGTTTGTTTCGTTTTATGGAGATAACCACCCTGATTACCATGGCAACGTTGTCAAAGCAATGGCATCTGCCAAAGACTTTTACAAAGATGTAGTACGTGTGCTTACGCACAAACAAAATTTAAATGGGGACACCAAAGAATGGAATGATTTTGCAAGTAAATTAGATGACCTGCTTATTGCTGAAGTAGTAGATGTAGTTCGCTTAACGCCTACTATTGTAGAAGTTATTGTCAAAGCACCCTTAGCGGCACGCAAGTTTGAACCTGGTCAGTTCTATCGTTTGCAAAACTTTGAAACTACTGCGGCAGTAATTGAAGGTACAAAATTAGTTACAGAAGGATTAGCACTCACAGGTGCATGGGTAGACAAAGAAAAAGGATGGCTCTCTACTATTGCATTAGAAATGGGCAGCAGTTCACGCATGTTGGCTACACTTAAAAAAGGCGAACGCATCATACTCATGGGACCCACAGGAGAACCCACATACATTCCTGAAAATCAAAATATACTTTTATTAGGAGGGGGCTTAGGTAATGCTGTCCATTTCTCTATTGCCAAAGCCATGAAAGAAAAAGGAAACAGAGTTCTTTACTTTGCAGGATACAAAAGTTCTGCTGACGTGTTCAAAAGAGATGAAATAGAAAGATACACTGATGTCGTAGTCTGGTCAAACGATGTAGGAGAACCTATTCAACCTCGTAGAAAACAAGATAAAACTTTTAAGGGCAATATTATTCAGGCTATGATGGCTTATCACAAGGGCGAACTTGGCGAGACACCAATCAAGCTCACTGAAATAGACCGTATTATTGCCATAGGTTCAGACAGGATGATGAACGCAGTTAAGCAAGCAAGGCACACTATATTCAAAGATATCTTCAAACCTGACCACGTAGCTATTGGTAGCATTAACTCTCCTATGCAATGTATGATGAAAGAAATTTGCGCCCAATGCTTGTGCAAGCATGTAGACCCAGTTACAGGCAAAGAGGTTGAACCTGTTTTCTCATGCTTCAATCAAGACCAAGAGTTAGACAGAGTAGATTTTGCCAACCTCAGCGAACGCTTAGCAGCTAATTCTGTTTTAGAAAAGCTTTCTAATTTATGGCTTACGCACTTGTACAAACAAGCAGAAAAGTCTAAAACGCCTGAATCTCAAATCGTCTTAGTCTAATACATTTGTTTTTAGCTTTTGATGATAATAGCACCTTCTATTCTATCTGCTGATTTTAGCAAACTAGCAGATGAGGTAACTATGCTCAACGATTCCGTCTGTGATTGGATTCACTGCGACATCATGGATGGAGTTTTTGTACCCAACCTTTCTTTTGGAATTCCTGTATTGCAAAGTATTAAAAAGCACGCCAAAAAACCCTTAGATGTGCATTTAATGATAGTGCAACCCGAGCGATATTTAGAAACCTTCAAAGATGCAGGTGCAGATATATTGACCGTACATTTGGAAGCTAGCATCCATTTACACAGAACTTTATCTGAAATTAAGAAACTAGGTCTACAAGCAGGTGTAGCAATTAACCCGCACACTTCGGTAGAGCAAGTTTATGAGGTATTGTATTTAGTAGATGTAGTTTGTCTTATGTCGGTCAATCCTGGTTTTGGAGGTCAGCAGTTTATAGAGCACACTTTCAAAAAGATAGAAAAACTTAAAAATACAATTCTACAAACCCACTCAAATGCACTTATTGAAGTAGATGGCGGAGTTAACCTTGAAAATGCAGAATTGCTTAAAAAAGCAGGGGCAGATGTACTAGTAGCAGGAAATTTTGTCTTTGCTTCTTCCAATCCGAAAGAAATGATTGCTTTGCTTAAAGCAGTGTGAACAGATAGCTTACTCTGACTATCTCACTTACGTCTAAATAACGCCAAGCTATTGAAGTTAGCTTACCACTTGGAATGAGCCTTCATGGGGCAGCTCGGTCAAGGTTACGATACAAGTGGATAATAACTAACAGCCCTTGCCAGAGCTGCTTTTAGATATTTTTAAAAATTTTTAATTTTTTGGGCGTGTCCTTGCCCATACTTCGCTGCGCTTGTATGGGCAAGGTCGGCGTGCTACGGGCTACGCGTTCGCTT
>JANWVW010000219.1 GCA_025056095.1 Bacteroidia bacterium | reverse complement strand
TTGGGAACTCGTTTCTGGCCAGCAGGAGTACCTCAACCCGCTGCCTTCAATGTTACAGGTTTGCCTTGTGTAGGAGCATCAGGAGTTACTATTGAAGCAGCATATTTATGGTGGAGTGTATCTACTAACACTAACCCCGCTACTATGAATGTAACTATTCAAAACCCACTGGGAGTTACAAGCGTATTTGTGGGTAATAGAATAGGAACAGGAAGTAATACGTGCTGGGGCTACAGTGCTACTTCTAGTTATAGAGCTACTATTCCGCCTTCTTTTATTACAGGAAGCGGTACATACACAATTAGCGGCCTACCTACTGCCAGCAGCACAGGTTGGATGGAAGATACTGATGGCGCTACGCTGATGATTATCTATAGTGATCCTTCCCAAAATTATGTAGGAAGACTGATTATTCACGATGGTGCACTAATAGAACTCGGAAACCCTTCAACGCATTTTACTCCTATAATCCCCGCCGTTTGCTCTAACAGTATATTTGGAATGGCTTTTATCATGGGGAGTGATTTTCAGCTTAGCGGGAATACTTATAGCTTAAACGGTGGACCTTACACATCCTATCTACCAGATAATACTTGGTGGGACTTTATTGAAGTATCCACAAGCTACTTTGCAGGACAAACTTCTTCTAGTTTTGGAATAAATACTGCTGGAGATTGCTACAACTGGGTAGCCGCAGGAGTATATTTTAGAACTAATCCAGGAGGTTCTTGTTTGTCTTGTACTACTTCACCAGTTTGCCCATTGCCTACAAATACTATTGACCTAAAAGTAGATGGAATTTCGAACAAATATGTATCTCTAGAATGGAACAGTTTTGAGTTTGGTACAGCTAAATCTTATACAGTAGAAAGAAGCATTCAAAATCAAGAATTTAGCAGCCTTGCTGTGCTAGAAGAGAGACCTATCATGCAATTTACGGACAAATCTCCATCATATAATGTACCTATGCACTATCGCATTCGCATACAAGATAAGAATGGGCAAACCTATTACACGGAAACTAAGACAATTACGTTACACAATACTAGCAAAGTATTCGCTTCGGTATATCCAAATCCTACTACTCTTGACAAGGGATTGAATTTATCATACTTCACTTATCAAGCTGATAGGCTAAACATAACAGTTCAGGATATGATGGGCAGAACGATATTTAGTCAAACGTATGAAACTCAAGCGGGTGATAATTCTCTTAAAATACAATGGAGTAACATACAAACAGGTAACTATATTCTCAAAGTAGATAACGATAGAGAAACTCAATACTTCAAAGTAGTAATTACTGAATGAGCATGAAAATGGATTCGCGGGATATTTTTTAATTTTCATTTTTTGGGCGTGTCCCTCGCTGCGCTCGGGTCGGGCTACTTCGCACTACGCGTGCGCTTCGGTACTTCGCTACGCTTCGTACTGCCTAACGGCATGCTCCATGCCCCTCACGCAAATTACCTGTGCAATTATGTCTTTACCTTGTTTGAGCTTGAAGTACAAGTACTTACAAGCTAAAACTTTGCATAAAGTGCAGTGAAATGATTTTTTCAGAGATCCCTTGCGTGAGGCATGCGAAGGGCGTGCGTCAGCACGGTGCGCAGCGAAGCGAAGCACCGAAGCGATAGCGTAGCCCGTAGCACGCCGACCTTGTGGGCATGAGCGCAGCGAAACGCCCACAAGGGCACGCCCAAAAAATTAAAAATTAAAAACTAAAAATTAAAACTTAAACTTAACCTCTGTACAGTTATTTTTCACGTAGAACAAAAATAAGCCCAAATGAAAACCCCACCAAGCCGTACAGACCGATGGGGCATCAAACTATAGGATTTAAGAGCTTTTTTTGCTAATTAAGTTCAAGGCACTACCTGCTCTAAACCATTCTATTTGTTGAGCATTGTAGCTGTGCTTAGCTTCTATAATCTCTTTTGTGCCATCGGCATGCTTAATTTCTATTTTGAGATTTACCCCAGGGGCAAATTCATCTAAATTCAAAATTGAAAGTATATCATCTTCCTGAATTTTGTCATAATCTGCAGGATTAGCAAAGGTAAGAGCAAGCATACCTTGTTTTTTGAGGTTAGTTTCATGAATTCGTGCAAAAGAACGGACTAATATCACTTTTCCGCCTAAGTGGCGAGGTTCCATAGCAGCATGTTCCCTTGATGAACCTTCACCATAATTCTCGTCGCCGACTACTACCCAACCTATGTTGTTTGCTTTATATTGGCGAGCTACCTTAGGTACTTCTTCATACTGACCTGTGAGCTGATTTTTTACTTTGTTTGCTGTATTGTTAAAATAGTTTATCGCACCAATGAGCAAATTGTTTGAAATGTTATCCAAGTGTCCTCTATATTTTAGCCAAGGTCCAGCCATAGAAATGTGGTCAGTAGTGCATTTTCCTTTTACTTTAATCAATAAACGCATGTTTTGGAACTGTTCGTTAGTATTAGGTGGAAAAGGAGTGAGCAGTTGAAGCCTTTCGGAGTTAGGATTGATAATTACTTGCACATTTGTGCCATCTTCCGCAGGAGCTTGGTAACCGTTATCTTTGACTTCAAAACCTTTTGGAGGAAGTTCTAGCCCTTGCGGTTCATCTAACATAACTTCTTGTCCTTCTTCGTTAATGAGTTTGTCTTTCATGGGGTTGAAGGTAAGCTTGCCTGCAATTGCAAAAGCAGTTACAATTTCAGGGGAAGCGACAAAGCCATGTGTGTTGGGGTTACCATCTGTGCGCCCTGCAAAATTACGGTTAAACGAAGTGATAATGGAATTTTTTTCTTTCTTTTCTGCACCTGCACGTTTCCATTGACCGATACAAGGTCCGCATGCATTCGCAAGCACTACTCCGCCCATTTGGGTAAAGATATCCAAAAGCCCATCGCGTTCAATGGTATAGCGCACTTGTTCAGAACCTGGAGTGATGGTAAATTCAGCTTTAGCCTTGAGTTTTTTATCTACGGCTTGTTTAGCGATTGAAGCGGCGCGGGTAATGTCTTCATAAGAAGAGTTGGTACAAGAACCAATAAGTCCTACGGATAAGGTTTCAGGATATCCGTTATCTTTAACTGCTTGGGCGAATTTAGAAAGGGGCCAAGCAAGGTCAGGCGTAAAAGGTCCATTGATATGAGGTTCTAGTTGAGATAGGTCTAACTCTAAAACTTGGTCATAGTATTTTTCAGGGTTTTGGAGGACTTCGGGGTCTGGGCGAAGGTATTCTGCTATGGCATCAGCCATTTGAGCTACTTCTGCTCGCCCTGTGGCTTTAAGATAGTCTGCCATTCGGTTATCATAAGGGAATATGGAAGTAGTAGCTCCAATTTCTGCGCCCATGTTGCAAATAGTGCCTTTACCTGTACAGGAGATTGTGCTTGTTCCTTCACCGATATATTCTACGATAGCATCTGTGCCTCCCTTTACTGTGAGTTGTCCTGCAACCCATAGGATTACATCTTTGGCAGAAGTCCATCCACTCATTTTACCTTTGAGTTTAATGGCAATTAGCTTAGGAAATTTAAGTTCCCAAGGCATACCTGCCATCACATCTACCGCATCAGCACCACCTACTCCTATGGCAATCATTCCTAATCCGCCTGCATTTACTGTGTGCGAATCTGTACCTATCATCATTCCACCAGGAAAAGCGTAATTTTCTAGTACGACTTGGTGGATGATTCCTGCTCCAGGTTTCCAAAAATCAATGCCGTACTTATTAGAAACGGAACTTAAAAAATCATATACTTCTTTGTTGACTTCGTTTGCTTTGGCAAGGTCTTGGGCTGCACCTACCTCAGCTTGGATAAGATGATCGCAATGCACAGAACAAGGAACAGCTACTTTCTTTCGCCCTGCGGTCATGAACTGTAAGAGTGCCATTTGGGCTGTGGCATCCTGCATAGCTACGCGGTCGGGGTTAAACTCTGCGTAATCTTTTCCGCGAGTAAAAGGCTTCTCAAGAGGTGAGGCTAAGTGTGCATATAAAATTTTTTCAGCTAAGGTCATGGGTCTGCCTAGTACTTTTCTGGCGGCATCTACACGTGCAGGAAGCTTTGCATACACTTCCTTTATCATGTCTAAATTGAATATCATAGTTTTGCAAATATACAAATAAAATCAAGTACCTGTAATGCTTCTCCTTTATGAAAGTGAAAATTGTATTTTTGCCATAATGAACAGAGTGTTTTTTCCTTATGGCGTGAGCAATTTTGAGATATTGGTCAAAGATGAGTACGTTTTTGTAGATAAAACTCAATTCATAGAAAAGTTAGAGCAGAATAAAGAGCGAAATGTGGCTTTTTTACGTCCCCGCAAGTTTGGTAAAAGCTTGTGGCTGTCTGTTTTGGAATACTACTACGATACCAATCAAGCACACAAATTTGAACTACTTTTTGGTAAGTACTACATTGGCAAGAACCCCACACCGCTGCATAACACTTACCGAATTCTCCGATTTGATTTCAGCGGTATAGATAGCGGTACCAAAGAAAAAGCTAAAAAAGGATTTGCTTTTTCAGTACTCAACGCAATAAGAGAATTTGCAGATAAATACAAACTTTTTACACAGGAACAAAGGCAATTTATTTACCATCACACTGATGCAGAGGAGATAATCAACGCTTTTTTTAGGACTTATGCGTCAAATGCATATCCAGAAAAAATTTACCTACTTTTTGATGAATATGACCATTTTACAAACGATATCTTGTATC
>JANWVW010000218.1 GCA_025056095.1 Bacteroidia bacterium | reverse complement strand
GAGCATGCCGTTAGGCAGTGCGAAGCGTTAGCGAAGCACCGAAGCGAAGCGCAGTGCGGAATGCCCCGACCCTTGCGCAGCAAGGGGCACGCCCAAAAAGAAAACTTTTTCATAAAAAATTCCTTAAAGATTTTTCTTTTTGAAAAAATGGATTTTTAGCACTTAATTTGTTGACAAAGGCTGGTTTTCATTTTACCTTTGTAAAACTATACTAAATTGCAGTTGTATGTCCATGTTTAGTAACCTTACAGATAAACTTGAAAGTGCTTTAAGAACCTTACGCGGACACGGAAAAATTACCGAAATCAATATTGCAGAAACTATGCGTGAGGTCAGGCGAGCGTTACTAGATGCCGATGTCAACTATAAGGTAGCTAAAGCTTTTTGCGATACTGTAAAAGAAAAAGCATTAGGACAAAATATACTCATCAACATAGAACCAGGCAAATTGATGGTCAAAATCTGCTACGACGAACTAACCGCACTTATGGGCGGAAGTAAAGCAGATATAAACTTCGCATCTACTCCTCCGACTGTCATTCTTATGTCTGGTTTGCAAGGTTCAGGTAAGACCACTTTTTCAGGTAAATTGGCAAACTTTCTGAAGACAAAACGAAATAAAAAACCTTTACTCGTGGCTTGCGATGTCTACAGACCTGCCGCAATTGATCAACTTAAAACACTCGGACAACAAATTAACGTAGAAGTATATGCTGAAAATGATGTCAAAGATGCCGTAGGTATCGCTCAAAGAGCTGTAGAATATGGAAAATCCAAAGGCTATGATACAATTATAATTGACACTGCGGGTAGATTGGCGATAGATGAACAAATGATGAATGAAATTGCGGCTATCAAAGAAGCTGTAAAACCTCATGAAATTCTGTTTGTTGTAGATGCAATGACAGGACAAGATGCGGTCAATACTGCCCAAGCTTTTAATCAAGTTTTGGACTTTCATGGAGTTGTGCTAACTAAGTTAGATGGCGATACTCGTGGGGGCGCAGCTTTATCGATTAAGGCAGTGGTCAACAAGCCGATAAAATACATAGGTATCGGCGAAAAAATGGATGCTATTGATGAGTTTCATCCTGACCGCATGGCAAGCCGCATTTTAGGCATGGGCGACATTGTTAAGTTTGTAGAAAAGGTACAAGAACAATACGATGAAAAAGAAGCACGGCGCTTACAACAAAAGCTGCGCAAAAATGAATTCAACTTTGAGGATTTTATGATTCAGTTGCAGCAGATTAAAAAAATGGGTTCTATCAAAGATTTGATTGGGATGCTGCCTGGTATCAACAGAGCACTAAAAGATGTGGAAATTGATGAGAATGCTTTTAAACATATTGAAGCTATTATTAACTCAATGACTATAAAAGAACGTAGGAACCCTGAAATTATCAACGGTAGTCGTAGAAGGCGTATTGCACAAGGTAGCGGTACCACAGTACAACAAGTAAATCAGCTTTTAAAGCAGTTTGAGGAGATGCGCAAAATGATGAAAACTATGATGAAACTAAATTCCGCAGGACGATCACTTAAAGGGCTACCTTTCGGTAAAAGATAGTAGAGTTCTACAAGAGCAGAAAAATTAGACTAAAAAAGATTCGTTAGTTAGATTAGAAATGTTTTTTCGTTATGTCTAAAAAATGTATTTTAGTAACATGAAATACAAGCTGTATTGCGTTTATTTAGTTTTTTTCTGCAAAGCTCTATATGCCCAAGTATCTGATGATTTTAGCGATGGTAACTTTACCTCCTCGCCTGCATGGGTAGGTGATGTAGGAAATTTTATTGTCAATTCCAGCTTTCAATTGCAAAGTAATGCTAGTACAGCAGGAAGTTCCTCATTAGCTACTGCGAATACCTCAATTAACAATACAGAATGGAATGTATGGATCCGTTTTGCTTTTTCGCCCAGCACCTCAAATTTTTGTCGTTTTTACCTTGTTTCTAATCAATCTGACCTAAAAACGCCACTTAACGGCTATTATGTACAACTTGGCGGTAGCACAGGTAGCACCGATACCATTTCTCTATACAGACAAACAGGTTCTATACGCACGCGCATCATTGCAGGCATACCAGGTACCGTAGCTAAAAGCAACAACCTTGTCCGATTAAAAGTTACACGTGATAATATCGGTAATTGGGAACTTTTAGCCGATACCACAGGTACAGGCGCTTATTTTGTTTCACAAGGTACAGCATTCGATAATACACATACTACTACTAGCTATGTAGGTTGGTATTGCCAATATACTATATCCAACGCAACCAAATTTTACCTTGATGACCTTTATGTAGGTCCAATTATTGTGGACACTACTCCACCTGAACTACTCTCTGCAACTGTTGTAAGCCCTACCGAAATAGATTTGCTATTTAATGAAAACCTTAAAAGTAGTACAACAAATGTACCTACAAACTACTCCATTAGTGGAGGAATTGGTACACCTGCATCAGCAAATTTAGATTTCATAAACCCTAAGTTAGTACACTTAACGTTATCTAGCCCCTTAACGCCAAACGTTACCTATACTGTAACTTGTTCTAACATTCAGGATTTAGCAGGGAATACCATTGGGGCAAGCAATTCGGCAAATTTTATGTACGTTGTACCTGAGTTACATGACGTTATTATCACGGAGATTATGGCGGACCCAGACCCACCTGTGGGGCTTCCAAATGCGGAGTACGTGGAGATATTTAACCGTTCTACAAAGACCTTTAACCTTGCAGGGTGGAAGTTTTCAGACAATACAAGTACGGTTACTTTGTCGGCTTACACGCTTTCCGCAGGACAGCGCTTAATTTTATGCAGTCCTACCAACGTTACTGCACTTTCTGTTTTTGGTAGCACTTTGGGTGTAAGTTCTTTTCCAAGTTTGAACAACACAGGTGAAACTTTGACTCTACGCGATAACAATGGGAACATTATCCATAGAGTTACTTACAGTGATAGTTGGTATAAAAATGATGCAAAAAAGAATGGCGGTTACAGTTTAGAGATGATAGACACGAACTTTCCTTGTGTAGGTTTTGCGAATTGGATAGCGTCTACGCATGCACAAGGGGGAACGCCGGGACAAATCAACAGTGTTAATGCACCTAACCCTGATAATACGGCACCCAACGTAAGCCAAGTTACTCCCTTAGGTTTGAATATTTTAGAAGTATTGTTTAATGAACCTTTGGATAGTATCACGGCAATCAGTAATATTCATTATTTTGTCAATTTAGGCATAGGTAGCCCAAGTTCAGTAGCCATAGATGCAAATTTGACCCTAGTTACTCTTACTTTCAGTACTCCTTTGGATAGTACTAAAACATACCAATTGACTGTAAATAATGTCAAAGATTGTTCAGGCAATATTTCTACACAAACAATTACATTTGAATTTCCTCGTACTGCGCAGTTGTATGATGTAATTATTTCAGAATTTATGGCAGACCCTACACCTGTGGTTGCCCTTCCAAATGCTGAATATATTGAAATAAAAAATCGCTCTAACAAGACTTTTAATTTAGCAGGTTGGAGAATTAGCAATGACAACAATACAGCTATTTTACCTAATTATATTCTCAAACCTGATTCTTTCTTAATCCTCACTTCTACAACGAACGCGCCTTTATTAAGTAGCTATGGCTCTGTATTAGGAGTAAGCAGCTTTCCTAGCATCAGCAATGATGGTGAGTTGATTACTATTAAAAACAATAAGGGCGCTATCATTCACAAGGTAAATTTTACTTTGGATTGGTATAAAGATGAGGTAAAGAAAAATGGGGGATATAGTTTAGAAATGGTAGACGAAAATACCCCTTGTCGTGGAGGGGATAATTGGCGTGCTAGCGTAGATCCCAAAGGTGGAACACCAGGTAAAATAAACAGTGTAGCAACAAACAGCCCTGATACCCAAGTACCTAAAATTACATTCTTTGGCGTTATTAACCCGAATACTTTAGAAATTCAGTTCAATGAACCCCTAGATAGTGCTTTATCCATTAACAGTACATTTTACAATGTCAACAATGGCATAGGCAATCCTATCAGTGTGTCTATTGACTCGCCTGCTTTGCAGAAAGTTACGCTTACTTTTGCCACACCTTTGGATAGTTTGCAGAGTTACGAATTAGTGGTCAACGGGGCAAGAGATTGTAGCGGTAATATAGTGCAGGATACGCTTACGGTGCTTATTCCACGTACAGCAGTAGCAGGGGATATTCTTATCAATGAAATACTGTTTAATCCTTACACAAACGGTTCGGATTATGTGGAGATATACAACCATTCCGACAAAGCCATTGACCTTAAAAACTGGAAAATTGCTGAATTAGCAATGGATAAAGACAGTGTCTATAATGCTAAAACCATTACTACACAAAGTCGTATTTTGTTACCGCAGCAGTATTTTTGTATGAGTGCAGATGTTGATTTTATTAAAGCCCGATACAAGGTAAAAAATCCTGATGCTTTATTCAAGATGGCTTCATTTCCTACGTATGATGACAATAAAGGCGGATGTGCGATTATAAGCAATAAAGGCACTTGGATAGACACCTTACGTTATTACAAAGATTGGCATGTTCCAACTTTGGTTAGTCAGGATGGTGTAGCCTTAGAAAGGTTAAGTTTTTCAGAACGAACGAATAGCAAAGATAATTGGCACAGTGCGGCATCTACGGCAGGTTTTGGCACTCCAGGTTATGAAAATAGTCAGCGAGTATTAGTCAATGA
>JANWVW010000217.1 GCA_025056095.1 Bacteroidia bacterium | reverse complement strand
AAGCCTTAATTGCTCGCAAATGTTTTAATCGTACCATTGTGGAATTGAAATTACTGTCCAAATACGAAGCGCATTTGTCTGAAAAAGTTTTAATCGTACCATTGTGGAATTGAAATCCCATCACCATTGGGATTCGCGCACGGACACGCGAAAGTTTTAATCGTACCATTGTGGAATTGAAATATTATCGCTGCAAAAGGCGAACGCATTTTGAGTTACGGTTTTAATCGTACCATTGTGGAATTGAAATTTAAAAAGCGGCAACAATAACTTAGCCGCAATATCCTGGTTTTAATCGTACCATTGTGGAATTGAAATGCTACTTGGTTGTATGACCGTTCCAATTTAGAACAGAGTTTTAATCGTACCATTGTGGAATTGAAATTGTTGCAGTATAAAGTTAGACGTGTTGATAGTACTGTTTTAATCGTACCATTGTGGAATTGAAATTGATTTTCTTGCAACGCTACATGTGTTTGCCAGAACGGTTTTAATCGTACCATTGTGGAATTGAAATCTTGGGCGTGTTGCTATAATCGTACTCCGAACGATTGTTTTAATCGTACCATTGTGGAATTGAAATATGCTATATTTGTTGTCGTAATCTTGCCCGCAATGAAACCCTTCTTACACTCTCAATCTCCCTTACACAAAGAGGCAACCTTACAAATGCGCTGTGTAAGGTATTGGCGCACACGCTACCGCCCCAATCAGGACGAATACTACCTGCTCTACAAAGTCCACAACGAGGGCAAAAAGAGTAAATACCAAGCTGCAAGAGATAAAGCATTAGGAATCGTGGCAGGCGCAGCAGATATCAACATCGACTTGCCCCGACACGGGTACAACGGACTGCGAATAGAATTTAAAACCCTAAAAGGGAAACAAACCACCCAACAAAAGCGCGTCCAAATAGCATTGGAAAAAAATGGCTACCTTTACAAGGTAATCCAAACTTTTGAAGATTTTGTTGAGTTAATTAATTGGTATTTACAAGATTAACATAAAAAAAACATGAAAAAAAGACGCAACCAAAGCACAATTAAACGTGTGAAAAAAGACCAAGAACGCTTCTTAGAAGCGTTGGAAAAATCTATGGGGCTGGTTGTGCACGCATCTGATTCGTGTGGTATAAGTAGAACCACACACTACATTTGGATGCAAAAATACCCCGAATACGCTGAAAGAGTGCGCACGATAACAGAGCGCAACTTAGACTTAGCTGAAAGCGTACTTTTGAAAGCTGTGAAAAATGAAGACCTCACAGCCGTCTTTTTCTACCTGAACAACAAAGGCAAATCAAGGGGATACAATGTAAAAGAACCCAATGATGATGAAGGACGCAAAATTGAAGTCATCATCAAAAGCCCTTTGAGCCAACAACAAGAAAATATTTTAGAATTAGAATAACCTTGTTCTGTCATAACTTCGTGTTTTAATTTCATTTCATTGTCTTTTACTGACTTGAAGTTTTACTTCAAGTTAGTTTTTTTTGTGTATGCGAGTAGAAATTAATATACATGCTGATAATTTTAACCATTTTGTGCCTGCGCTTTCGCGTGTCCGTGCGCGAATCCCAATGGTGATGGGAGGCGCTGGTGCAGGCAAGTCTGTTGCAGTTGCACAAATCCTAATACTTAGCCGTGTTGTAACAGAAGGGCAAAGTGGTATTGCACTCCGTAAGTATGAAACAGATGTGCGCAAGTCTATTTTCCCGTTGATGAAATGGGTGATTAATCAATTTGGATTGGCAAAATATTTTCGCATCAACAAAACCCGAATGCACTTCCAATTTATTCCTAACGGTGCAGAGGTGTATTGTTTAGGGGTTTCAGACCCTGAGAGTTTAAAGTCTATAACAGTCGAAAAAGGTTCGTTGAATTGGGCGTGGCTGGAAGAAGCCAACCAATTTAAAATAAACGATTTTAGGGAGATACAGCGGCGTATAAGAGGGATATCCGCGTATCCTAAGCAATTTTGGATGACATTTAACCCTGTTAGTAAGTTAAATTGGTTAAAAAAGGAACTTATTGACAAAAATGAGCCGGGTATAGAGTTGTTTAAGTTTACGTACAAGGACAATGTTTTTTTAAGTCAAGATGACAAGGAGATATTGGAAAACTTAGCACAGACCAGTCCACACGATTATCGCATATATACATTGGGGGAATGGGGGGAACCCAGTTCCGGGTTGGTGTTTCCACACTATGAAGTGATAACACAGTCTGTTTGGGATGCGTTGCCAAAAGACGTGGATACTATTTTTGGTATAGATTGGGGTTACAACGCCCCGACGGCTGTTGCCGAGTATAAAATTTTAAAGGAAAATACTGGCTTGCCTTCTGTTTTTGCAAGGCAAATTTTGTATCAAACCGGTTTAGTAACAGATGATATTATTAGGGTTATCAAGCCATTGGTAACAGGCAAGTATGTGTATTGCGATGGAGCAGAGCCTGATAGGATTGCCCAATTAAGGGAGGTGGGTATATTGGCAAAGGCTTGGGACAAAGATGTGTTAACAAGTATAGATTTTTGCAAGCGGTTAAAATTGTTTGTTTTAGGGAAGGATTTTGAAAACGAATTGGAAAATTACAGGTGGTTAGAAAACACGGATAAGGTAGACCCTAAGAGTGAAGACCATTTGATTGATACTTTTAGGGGTGCTGTGTGGACGCATTTGCGCAATCATTTTGCTTACAGGCTGCTACCGTTAAGTTACAAATAGTTAAGGTTGATTGGTATTCATTAGGTGGGACTTTCATGGATATGGTTGTGTTTCGTACTTGGATAAATATTTCACCATATCCATTTGATAGGATTCTAAATTGTTCTATTGGTATTTCATTGGATTTAAGGTCGGGGTATTTTTGAGTTAACTCTTTTACAAGTTGCTCAACAAACCCAATCCAAGCTTCTTTTATTCTTGGTGAAATTAAGACTTTGTTTAAATCAACTATCATAGACCTGTTGAGCCGAATCCGTTGTGGTTGCGAGTGGTAGGAGTTAATTCAGATGTTTCTACCCATTGGCATTGTATTACCGGGGCAATAACCAATTGAGCGATGCGTTGTCCTTTGACTATTTGGAAGCGCGGGTTTTCAGAGAGGCGCAAGTAAGTCATGATAACGCCAATTTCGCCTCTGTAGTCGGCGTCAACGGTGCCAAAAGCGACATACACCCCATTGGTAGATAAGCCACTGCGTGGACGTATTTGTGCTTCGTACCCTTGTGGCAACTCGATATGCAACCCCGTATATACGATTACAGGGCGTCCTAATTCCAATGTTACATCGTGTGCAGCAAACAAATCCATGCCCGAAGCCCCAATAGTTTGATAGGTAGGCAGTGGATTAGACGATGTGTTTTTGACTTTTACTGTAATCATCGATAAATAGCTAATAAAATAATGATACAGATAATGATAACGATAAGCAGATAAGTATTATCTTCTTTTCGATTATTGAGGTTGTGCAACCCTCTTTGATTGGCATTTTTCATAGTTGTCTTTTTACAAAGATATAGTATTGTATATTGGTATTAAAACATATAGTTGTTTATGTATGTTTATCCACAACTTTTTCATTTAGAGCGTCCTTCGTTTACATTGGCAGTAAGATACATGCCCAATACGGATTTATGTGGTGGTGGCAATGTTGGGACGGGTCAAGCGCCGCCTTGTACGGAGTGCCCTGATAAGATACCGTTTGTGCCGCAAGATGTATTTGATTTACAGTGGGCGGAGCCTGTTACAAGTGTTGTAGTTCGGTTGCCCAATGGGGGTACGGTACCAAGTGCAGGGATTGTTAGTGTGAATGGAGTAAGGATACGTATTAGTTTTTGCAATGCCCCGCCGTGTTTTTCTGTTGAGATAAATAACCAATGTACTTTTTTAAGTTTTGAGCGGGTAAGTTGTTTTGTTGGTTGCGATGAGCAACCAAGTCCTGATGATCCTAATCCAATTGAGCCGCCGCCGCCAACCGCCCAAGCAGCATTTGTTAATATTGAACATGTAAGGGTAAGTGATTGGTTAAGGATGAGTACTAACTTTGTAGGGGTTACAGATGCACTATGTAGTTTTGTAAGATATCCCAATACGCCTGTTAGTTATTTAGCATCGAGTCGAAACGGGTTAGGCGGGGCAGTAGCAGAGCACCTACATGCAACTACGAGCGGGGCATTGGTAAGTGTAAGTATTACAGAGGGTCTTGCTTATTTTGTAGGTTGGGCGTTTGATGCGCCAAGTATGCTCGTACTCGGATACACTGAAAGCGGGGTATACGACCCTGCTCCGTTGCCCCCTGTGTTTGTTAGTGGCAATGCAACAACCCCTAACATTACTTTTATCGTCCCAGCTGGGAAATATATACATGTATTTGCAATGTTTGATTTTAATCAAACACCGCCGCCAATGCTTTACAAAGCACAGAGTGGATCAGACACCGCAGAAGAGTTTGGTGTTGTTGAAGTTCAAATTGGGCTGATATCACCAAATATGGGTTTATTTACGTTGCCTGAAAATGAGGTACTTGTATGTAATGTTGAGTTCCAAGTTGGAGCAACCTCAATGAATCACGTAAATTTGTCGGCTTCTTTTTGGGATTCAATAGATGAAACAACGATATCAACATTAATAGCATACTACAAACAATTTACGACTCCTATAAATAGTGGCACTAATATTAGGTGTACAACAAAATTTGTAAGAATAGAAGAGCATATATATGTTAAGTCAATTATTACAAAC
>JANWVW010000216.1 GCA_025056095.1 Bacteroidia bacterium | reverse complement strand
AGCACCGAAGCGAAGCGTAGTGCGGAATGCCCCGACCCTTGCGTCAGCAAGGGGCACGCCCAAAAAATAAAAAATATTCCTCAAAACCTTAACAAAAACTCACTACCTTTCCATTTGCAATTGAACATTAAACAAACCTTACAAAATACCTCAAAAAAGCGCTATTTTCTCAAATACTACCTACCAAAGCGTAACATTTGTACAGCACTTAAAAAATCTGCCCGCCCACCAATGGGGCGATAGTACACTAATACAGTGTAAAAATTCTGACATTCTGAATAATTGTTTTCTATCAAGGTATGATTAACAGTGTTGTCCTTCAAATTTTTAACTACATACAAGTAGTCATAAATTCCTTGTTTGAGCAAAATTTTAGCTTGATATACTTGGGTAATTTCGTCATAATACATTTTGTTTTCGGGGCGCAGCTGCCAATCTGTAAACGCACCTACAATATAAACCTCACTATCTGGGATAGGTTCGCTATTTAAGGTAAAAATCACAGTTTGATATTCACAAGCAATATCGGGGTCTCCCCTTCGACCCTGCACGTCAATGTAAAACAAACCGTTAAAATCAATAAAAGTAACAAATTTTTGTTTACTGCGAGGTATATCCGTAAACAAAACGGTGTAAAACATGCTATCCTGTTGATATACTTTTCTTACTTGGTTACTATATTGCGTAATTGAACGAACATCCGCCCGCCTAAATTCGTTAATGGCGTCAAAAGTAAGATTAGATGCAAAACCATCGTAAATAAAAGCAGTATCTGAAATAATTGTAGGTCGAGTAACTTCTATCATTCTATCCCAACGGTGATTTTGCATGATTTTGACTTTCAAGTCTTGTACTGGGAACATTATTTTTTTACGTATTTTGCTGAATCCGATAGTCATATCTATCTGATGCGCTTGATTACGAAGACTTGCACTCGTAGCAATGTTGACCGTACCACTTACAAAAACAGTTTGGTCAGATACTAAAAACCGCCGTGTAATGATGATATCATCCTCATCTTGGTTACGAAATACCTTCAAAAGATAATTTCCAGGTAGTTTTACGCCTAGATTTTCATTTGGAAAGCTATATTGGTAATGTATGTATGGAGTAAGTGTATTAAGCGAACTTCTGAAATTGACAATAATATCATTATTTAGACTAGTCAAGTATTCGTTTGGGATAAGTCCAGAGTCTTCCCAATCATGCGTGCAATGCACTACCGTAACATAAAAATTTTCGGCTGTACCGTTAAGTACATCAAACTCTAAGGTCAACTGCCCAGGCTGGTTGAGAAATAAAATGGGATAAGTTAGCTGCTGGTTATCTTGATAAAATTGTACAGTTTTTACGTTTTTTTCATAAACAGCATCTTTGTATTGCAATTTTTTGACAGGTTTAGTAGTGGTAGATGGATTATTGTTATTACTTCGCTTCTTTTTTTGTGCCAAAACAAAGTTTGAGCATATCGCAAGGATTGTCATTAAAAATACCTTGAAGTAGGGACTCATATTTACAAAAATAAGAAAAACGCGGTTTGTAAGTTTTTACTCTAAATATTGTTGTATTTGTGCTGCTATGCGTTGATATTCATCAGGAGTGAACTTTAATCTAGGATTGGTAAAATTAACATCATGTATGGTATTGGCAGGAATAAGGTGAATATGCGTATGGGGTACTTCAAATCCAACTACTGCAGTACATATTCTTTGGCAAGGTATTGCTTTTTTAAGTGCTGCAGCTATTTTTTTTGCAAAAAGGTGCAGTTCTACATATACGTTATCAGGTAAATCAAACATATAGTCAACTTCAACTTTGGGAACCACTAGAGTATGTCCCCTTGCAATCGGCTGTATGTCTAAAAAGCTAATACAGTGTTCATTTTCAGCAATTTTGTAGCAAGGCAATTGACCTTGAATAATTTTAGTAAAAATAGAAGCCATAGTGCGCAAATATAATCAGTAATTTCTACATTTAGTGCATTTCAATAAGAATGATTTATGGTACAGAAAAAATTATGTATGAATTACAGACTTTTTCTTTGACTTTAATATGTTTGTTTAATATATTTGCAAACAGTAAAAATTAGTGGTGTGTGCTTATGAAAAGTAAAACTTATATTTCCCTGGTATCATTAGTCTTCTTAGTAGCAGTTGCAGGTTTGCGTTACTATACACAACTTTACCTGCTAGTACCTAAGAAAGGAATAATTGAGGAAGATAAAGATGCTAAAACAAAAGATCGCCCTGATTTGGCTTGGCTTCAATACCAAGAGCTAACTAAGGACCCGGCGTTAGGCTACGCTCCTACTGAACGCTTATATCAGGCGTATCTCTACGCGCAGCAGCTAAGCAAACAAAACGCAAGCATGAAAACTAGTGCCGCTATACCTGGCGTACAATGGGTAGAAAGAGGACCTAATAATGTGGGAGGAAGAACGCGCGCTATTTTAGTAGATCCAAACGATCCTACCCGCAAAACTGTGTTTGCCGCGGGTGTAAATGGGGGACTTTGGAGAACCAATGACATTACCGTACCTAATCCTGTGTGGACACCTATCAACGATTTTTTTGAAAACCTAGCTATTATTTCTATTGCAGCTAATCCCAACAATCCCCTAGAAATGTACTTTTGTACAGGTGAAGGACACGGAAACCTTGACGCAGCTCGAGGACAAGGAGTATGGAAATCTACAGATGGGGGAGTTACATGGAATCTATTACCTAGTACAACAGGATTTACTCGTTGCCAAAGAATTATTGTTACCCAAGCTAATACGGTTTTAGTGGCTACTAATAATGGTCTTCGCCGCTCTACAGATGGTGGTGCTACATGGACTACTCCCTTGACAGGTTTTATTTATGATGTACAACAAGCCTCTAATGGGGATATCTATGCTACGCCCGCAGGAGGCATACGAAAGTCTACTACTGATGGCGCTACATGGACTACTCTCACGATCCCTATTGCCGCTGATCGTATAGAAATCGGCTGCGCTCCTAGTAATCCTAACTATGTATATGCTTTAGTTGAAAATGCTAATGTAGTTAATGGTATACTTCGCAGCACTGACGCCGGTGCTACATGGACCACCTGCACAGAACCTGATGATGCAGACCCTACTATACCTGCTACTGACTTCTCACGCGGTCAAGCTTGGTATGACCTCTGTATTGCAGTTTCACCTACTAATCCAAACCATGTATTTGTGGGTGGAATTAATCTGTTCAAAAGTACAGATGGATGCAACACTTGGCAACAAATTTCTCACTGGTACGGTGGATTCGGCTTTCAATATGTCCATGCAGACCAACATTGGATATACTTTGAACCTGGTAACCCTAATGTAATTTACTTTGGTACAGATGGAGGGGTTTATAGAACTACTAATGGTACAGCACCCATACCTACCATTACCTCTAAAAACTCAGGCTACAATGTAACCCAATTTTATGCCTGCGCATCAGGACCTATTGCAGGAAGCAACTACTTTCTAGCAGGTTCACAAGACAACGGTTCACAACAATTTACACAACCTGGTATGAACTCCACATTTGAGGTTACGGGAGGTGATGGTGCATATTGTCATATAGATCAAAACCAACCTCAATTCCAATGGACTTCTTATGTATACAATAACTATTTCCGCTCTAATAACTGCGGACAAACTTTTACCTCTCTATCCCTTTCTAGCAACACAGGAGCATCTTTTATTAACCCCACAGATTATGATAATGTTGCTAATATCATGTATTGCTCTAACGCAGGAGGTAATTTTGTTCGCTGGACAGACCCACAAACAGGTACAACCCATGCTGTAGTTACTGTAACTGCTTTTGGTGGAGGAGATGTAACTCACATCAATGCAAACACAAATACCCCTAACCGTGTATTCTTTGGGTTGAATAATGGTAGAGTAGTCCGAGTAGATAATGCACATACAGGTACATCATTAGCAGGAGTACATATCAATAGTGGGGCAGGCATGCCAAGCACTAGCGTTTCTTGTATTGCCGTAGAACCAGGTAACGATAATCACTTGCTCGTAACCTATTCTAACTACGGAGTAAATAGCGTATGGGAAACTACTGATGGAGGAGCAACTTGGACTTCTGTAGAGGGCAATCTACCCGATATGCCTGTATGGTGGGCTTTATTTAATCCTAATAACCCAGACCAAGCTATGATTGCTACTGAACTCGGCGTATGGACTACAGATAATCTCAATGGTACATCCACAGTTTGGGGACCTAGCAACACAGGTCTAGCACACACTCGGGTTACTATGCTCAAAATGAGAGCATCTGACAAGTTGGTGGTGGCATCTACACATGGTAGAGGTTTATTTACCACAGATATATTTATGGATCCTACCGCAGACTTTACTTCCAATACTCGGGTAGCTTATGTAGGACAACCTATTAACTTTATTAGTACTTCTGCAAAAGCTACTTCCTACCTATGGAATTTTGGCGACGCAACTACCTCTACAGCAGCTAATCCTGTTAAGGCTTACACGGCTCCAGGGTTTTACACTGTTACACTCACTATCAATGGAGGGTGTCCTGGCTGTACTAAATCTGTAACCAACTACATTCAAGTTTTACCTGACAGAGCTGTACCTTACTTACTCGCAGATGGAGGAAATTTTGAAGTAAACGTAAATGACTTTGGAGCGCAAAATCTTAAAGATAACGGCGGTCCTACACCCTGTGGAATGCCCATCAGTAATGTAACGTGGGAACGTGGAAACTCTACTATTCCAGGCAAAAATGGTTTTGTCAGCGCTAGTAATGC
>JANWVW010000215.1 GCA_025056095.1 Bacteroidia bacterium | reverse complement strand
CGATAGCGTAGCCCGTAGCACGCCGACCTTGCCCATACAAGCGCAGCGAAGTATGGGCAAGGGCACGCCCAAAAAAATATCTTTCTTTTGCAAACAATCTAATAAAAACACTATATTTGCAGGATGAATATGAAAATAGACAAAAAGGATACAAATGTACATACATGGGATACACATGCTTTTGACTTGGAAAACGGTAATTTGTACGAAACAGTGGTAGCCCTCTCTAAAAGAGCATGTCAAATTGCAGCCAAACAAAAAGAAGAACTGTACAACCGTCTAATGGAATTTAACTCTCGCCATGACAGTTTAGATGAAATTCATGAAAACCGCGAACAAATAGAACTATCCCGCTATTACGAAAAACTTCCTAAACCTAGTTTGCAAGCTATCTTTGAATTTCTTGAAGGTGAATTTACTATCCAATGTGGGGGTAGAGAATACAGACCTTTCTTAGAAGTAAAATTAGAGCGTGAGAAAAAAGAGAAAGAAAAGCAAAAAGAGAAAGAAAAGGAAAAAGAAAAGGAAACTATAACCTCTACCAGAAAATCTTCCCGAAAATCTTAATGTCCGTTTTACAGGGCAAAAAAGTCATATTAGCGGTATCAGGCAGCATTGCTAGTTACAAGTCAGTTGAATTACTGCGCTTGCTGATAAAAGCAGGTGCAGAAGTACAGGTATTGCTTACCCCCTCTGCACAAAATTTTGTAACACCACTTACGTTTTCTACTCTATCCAAAAAGCCCGTCTTTTCAGCCATTTTTGACGAACAAAATACACAACAACATTGGGCTAATCACGTAGCACTCGGAAAATGGGCAGACATAATGATTATAGCCCCTGCTACTAATAACACAATCGCTAAACTCGCTAACGGTATATGCGATAACATAGTCCATGCAGTTTATTTATCTGCTACTTGCCCTGTAATTATCGCACCTGCAATGGACTTAGACATGCAAGCCCACCCCTCCTTGCACAAGAATATTCAAACGCTAAAAGAATTCGGCAATATCGTACTGCCTACGAATTCAGGCGAACTAGCTAGCGGCTTAATAGGTTACGGCAGAATGCTTGAACCCCAAGAAATTTTAGACTATGCCATTGACGTTTTTATGCCTAAATGGCATAAGTCCCTATCGCATCGCAGCGTGCTTATTACCGCTGGACCTACCCAAGAACCAATTGACCCTGTACGATACATAAGTAACTACTCCACAGGTAAAATGGGCTACGCCATAGCTGATGCATATCTCAAACAGGGAGCAAAAGTTTTTCTTATTTCAGGACCTTCAAATGTACCTCCGCCCAATTCTCATTCCAACTTAACCCTAATCAAAGTAAAAACAGCCCAAGAAATGTTCGAAGCTACTCAAAAATACTTTTCATCCGCAGACACTTTTGTAATGACCGCAGCCGTATCTGACTACAAACCCAAAGAAACCTCCCTACAAAAAATAAAAAAACATGCCCACCAACAAAATTTAGAAATTACTCTCATTCAAAACCCTGACATTCTGCACTGGGTGGGACATCACAAAAAGCAAAATGATTTTGTAGTAGGTTTTGCGTTAGAAAGCCACAATGAAGAGGAATATGCCATTCAAAAACTCATTTCTAAAAAAGCAGACATGATAGTCCTAAACTCTACCCAATCCCCTAACGCCACTTTTGCTGTGGATACCAATGAGGTAACTGTATACACTCACACACATCCAAAGTACCACATTCCGAACATGCCCAAGAAAGAGCTAGCTTATCATTTAGTCCATTATATTGAAACAGTCCGCACATAAGCTTGAATATGTCCATTTTGTTAGTTAGTGCTACTCGCCTTGAAATTGAACCTATTCTCAAAAATATTTCTAACCTTCAAACTACGACCCCCTTCTTATGGCAAGGAAGCTATTCCAAGCACCAAATCACAGGTTTGATTACAGGTATAGGAACGGTCAATACTGCTTTGCACTTAGCTCCTTTATTGGCAAATAATTCTTACCAAGTAGCTATTCAAGTAGGTATAGCGGGAAGTTATCTCAAAGAGCATACCCTAGGAACAGTAGTCGAGGTAATCCAAGAAACTTATGCCGATTTAGGAGCAGAAAATAACGACGGTTCTTTTTTAAGTTTGAAAGAATTAGGTTTTTCAAATTTTGTAGATAAAAAGCAGAGTACTTACTACAACACTTTACACAATCCACAACCTTCTTTTTTGAATTTGGTCAAGGTTAAGTCTAATACCGTACATTTGTGTAGTGGCACATGGGAAACGATACGCAAGCGTTTATCAGCCTGCTCTGCCGATATTGAGAACATGGAGGGCGCAGCATTTTTTCAAGCTTGTATTTTGTATGAACAACCTTTTTATGCTTTTAGAGCCATTTCTAATTACGTAGCCCCAAGAAATTTTACTCAATGGAATATACCATTAGCCGTAAAGAACCTTTCAGAGCAAGTACTTAATTTTTTGAAAAATCTTTGATAAACCTAAAAACTGCTTAGTTTTTGAAAAGGTATGTGTTTTAAATGGCTCAAAAAGCAGCCAGCTAGAACTTAAACGTATCCTCTAACACTGAAAGCAGCTTTTAGTGTCTCTACTAAATCTAACTTTTCCCAAGGAATTTCAACTGTGAATAGCTTCCCTGTGGGGTTACCTTTTTCATCTCTATCTACATCATAAGTGCCGTCAGGTTTACGGTAGTATAAAGTAGTTACATGGGTTCTGCCCATGTGTCCATAAGCAGCAATATTTTCGTAGATAGGTCGGCACAAGTCAAACCGCTTGATAATGTCCGCAGGTTTTAAACTGATATTTTGGACAATATAGTCAGCTAATTCGCTATCAGGTACTTTACCTGTTCCGTACGTGTTGACAAATATGCTTACAGGTTGAGCTACGCCAATTGCGTACGCCACTTGAACTAAGCATTCTTTGGCAAGTCCTGCGGCAACAATATTTTTAGCAATATGGCGAACCGCATAAGCGGCACTCCTATCCACTTTTGATGGGTCTTTACCTGAAAAAGCCCCTCCGCCGTGTGCGCCTTTACCGCCGTAGGTATCTACTATAATTTTTCGCCCTGTAAGTCCGCTATCCCCATGAGGTCCGCCAATTTCAAAAATACCTGTCGGATTGACAAAATACTTTGTTTTCTCATCTAACAAATGCGTAGGAATTACCGCAGGAATGAGAATTTCTTTTATGTCTTTATGAATTTGACTTTGGGATACACCTGGGTCGTGCTGTGTGCTTACTACAATTGTGTCTATTCGTAAAGCTTTATGATTATCGCTATATTCAATGGTAACCTGGCTTTTAGCATCTGGGCGAAGGTAAGTCATAACTTTACCTTCCTTACGTATTTGCGCTAATTTTTCTACTAACTTGTGAGCGTAGTAAATGGGCATGGGCATATAATCAGGAGTTTCGTCATTAGCATATCCAAACATAATCCCTTGATCGCCTGCGCCTTGTTCTTTATTCTCGGTTTCATTCACGCCCACGGCAATGTCTGGCGATTGTTGATGGATAGCTGAAATAACCGCACAAGATTGTGCATCAAACTTATATTCAGATTTTTTATATCCTATCTTTTCAATTACTCTGCGCACTACCTCTTGTACATCAAACTGTGCTTTGGAAGTAATTTCACCTGCTAACACTACTAAGCCCGTAGTAACTAAAGTTTCACAAGCTACACGTGCTTTTTTATCCTGCGCTAAATGTGCATCTAAAATAGCATCAGAAATTTGGTCTGCAATTTTATCAGGATGTCCTTCAGACACAGATTCAGAAGTGAATAAATACGGCATATTAGAGATTTTGTAATTTATCCTGCAAAAGTATCATTTACTTATGTACAAAACAAGTTCTAGCGTAAGAGTATGAGCCTTATTGTTCTACTTCTTCTTTGTATTTGCAAAAAGCTTTGAATATAGCTTTTGCTATTTCCTGCTGTCCTTTCTCGCTGCCTAGATATTTTTCCTCTTCGGGGTTACTTAAAAAACCTGTTTCTATCAGCACACTTGGGGCGTTGGTACGCCACAGTACTAAAAAGCCTGCTTGTTTTACGCCTCGGCTTTCTCGTCCAATTCCTTCTTTACCAAAACAATGCTCTACGTGCGATGCAAATGCTAAACTACGTTCAATATGTGCGCTTTGGTACAAGTTGAACATAATATGCGCCACAGGTGAGTTAGGATCATAGCCACCGTATTTTTTTTGATAGTTTTCCTCTTTAAGAATAACTGCGTTCTCTCGCATAGCTACTAATAGGTTGCTTTCTGATTTATGTAGTCCCATTGTGTAGGTTTCTGTTCCTACCATCTTTTTGTTTTCTGATGCGTTGCAGTGAATGCATATAAATAGGTCTGATTTATTTCGGTTGCAGATGTTTGCCCGTTCGTCTAGCTCTACAAATTCGTCTGTTTTTCGTGTGTAAACTACTTTTATATGAGGAAATTTTTCGCTAATCATAGCCCCTAATTTGAGTGTAATTGCTAAAGCAATATCCTTTTCTTTGTAGTGCTTGCCGATTGTGCCAGGGTCTTTTCCGCCATGTCCTGCGTCTAAGGTAACAGTTTTGATTCGATATCCTTGATTTTGAGAGTATGTGCACAGGGTACTAAATACATTCCACAGCAATACGTTTGATAAAACAAAGCCAATTACTTTTGCTTTCATACCCCTGCTTCATCTTATTTTTTATGCAAAATTACAATTTATATTAGGTCTAAAAAATAGTTTTAATTTTTTGGGCGTGCCCCTTGCTAACGCAAGGGTCGGGGCATTCCGCACTACGCTTCGCTTCGGTGCTTCGC
>JANWVW010000214.1 GCA_025056095.1 Bacteroidia bacterium | reverse complement strand
ACGGGCTACGCTATCGCTTCGGTGCTGCGCTTCGCTCCGCACCGTGCTAACGCACGCCCTCCGCATGCCTCACGCAATATAAAACTCACTACAGCCTTTCAAAAATACTGGCAGCATTGCAAAATACGCAGCACACTAACGAATTATCATATCCTCTCTTTGTTATAGGGCTAAATCTAACAAAAACCTCACAGATTCAGGTTTGACCCAAAAAGTAAAAATTGCACCTGTCAATGCCCCTGCTATATGCGCGTCATGGTTAAGGTTATCCATAGCACGCCGCTGTGCATAAATGGATAGTACTATGTATAAAATTCCAAAAAGAATAGCCGGCATACTAATAGGAAAAAAAACTAAACTAAGCTTAGCCAAAGGATGAAGCACAATAAACGCAAACACAACTCCCGATACCGCTCCTGATGCCCCTAATGTGTAATAATACGCATCATGCTTATGTTTTATCAAAGAAGGAAGAGCAGAAGTCAAAATGCTAATTCCATATAAAGTAATATACTGCATGGCAGATAGTTCTATCTCAACATATTGCCCAAAAGAAAACAGTGCAAACATGTTCATAATTAAATGTATGCTATCCGCATGAATAAATGCGGATGTAAATAAAGTAAAATGATTCCCTTTACGCCCAAAAGAATAGGGATGAAGCATCCACTTTTGAAATACTTTGTTACTGTTCCATGCGTACAAGGATAGAACAACATTAAGCAAAATCAAAGTTAAAGTAATTGGGCTACTACTTATGTTCATCGTTTTCTTATCTTTTTTCTCCAAAAGTCGTAGTCTTTCTCGTGGTCAGGAACATAGCTAATTCTTACCTCTTGTCCATTTGTAGCTTTGGTTTTAAGCACTAACAAACTATCACTCAAATGGAGTATAGTCGAAACTTGCTGATTTTGAAGAGTTAATGTTCCCTTATATTCATCAATTTCCCATCTTCCTTCTTGGGTTTTGCCTTTTTCGTTAGTAATCCATTTACCTTGTTCAGTAAAGGTTATACTCATAAATGGATTGATAGGCTGATATTCATTTCCTATGACTAGCTCTGCCATTCGCCAGCTTTTGAGCAAATGCTGCACATTAACCTTTTTTGTCTTTTGTTTAGTAGCACAAGAAAAATAACAACAACATATAACTGCACTTATCAGTCCAGCACAGTACCTATACATATTTTTCACAAAATTACGACTTTATCTATTTTAATTAAGCCGATCCTTTTGGTTGAAAGGTGAAACAGGGTCGTGCCCTTCATACTCACGTTCATCAAAATCTAAAATTCTGTAGTTCATCTCATTGGTATTCTTAAACTGTTTGCTTAACAAAGCCCACAAAAAAATAAATATAACACCTAGCCCAAAGACCCAAGATACTATTACCAAGTACATGCTCACGCTAAGATTTTCTAGTGCTTCCATAGTACAAAGTTACAATTTTTCTAGTGAACTTTTAAGGTAGTCTATTACTTCAACAGGTGTAGGGTCTATTTTGTTCTCTTTGGCTAAAAAATAAGACAACCAATCGCTAAAATGAATTAGGTAGAATACTTGTGCTAATATACTCTTACCTTGAGCTACAATTTCATATACATCTTGAGTGTATTTTTTGAATATTGGTTTGCAAATATCATAACGTGCTTGCACACGTATATGGTCAAAAGAAGAACGCAAAATCAGTACAGCAGTCTTTTTAAGAATATATTCAGGAAATCTCCAGCCTACCAATTCATTGTGGTTCATTTCAGGAAATATATGGTGCCAACAAATTTGTTTTGCATTTTCGTTAATTTGTTGTCTTAACCGAATAGCTACTGCTTCTAACTCTTCAGATGCATAAATGATAGGCAGCTTGTCTTTTAACAACTGTGCAAGTTTTGCGGGACCCGAATCAGGTTTTCTGAATTCCTCACGAGTTTCAGTAAGCAGCTCAACGGTTTCTTTCAGCTCTTGCTTAAAACCTTTTTTGATCAAATTTAACTTGCGCAGAATGTATAATTGTTGAATAGTAGAGAACGCTAGCGCTGCACGAGGTGGATATCCGATTGGTAAACCAATGTGCAAAATTTTGTTATTCTCTGCAAACTCCTGCAGTTTACCCCCTGCACTAATAGCAATAAGTGTAGATTTTTGAGCAAGGGCATACTCTGCGGCGGAAAGTGTCTCCTCAGTATTGCCAGAATACGAAGATAAAATGACTAAGCTGTGTTCATTTACAAAGTGAGGAATTTCATAGTGTCTATTGACAATAATAGGTACCTTTCCCATTTTGTAAGCATATTTACGCACTATATCTGCACCCATTGCAGACCCCCCTAGCCCACAAACAACTACATGATGAATTTTGTGATAATGTAAAGCAGCAAAATTCACTTTCTCGGCTATTGAAATAGCTTCTTGAATTTGCTCGGGAAACTTGTAAATTAAATCTTCCATACAGTTTATTTAATAATCAACGTTTGAAGAGCTTTTCTAAATACTGAACTATACTTTTTTTGCTGATTTTTGCCCACTACCATGCTGATAGTAGTAAAAACATTATCTCGCCCATTGAGGAAGGCAAGTATACAAAAGTAATCTTTGTTATCTTCTCTGTAACTAAGTTCTATGTAAAGTACGTTCCTGTTGCCTATTTTTTTGAACTCACATTCTTCTATGGTGCAGTTAGTTCTACCTATAAGAAGATATTGTCTAGGAATTTCTTTTTTTGCGATGTTCTTAAAAGTTTCATCTACTTCAATTTTGACGTTTTCTGACGCTATTTTAATAAAAGCACTGTCCTCTTTAACAATAAGTATGTCCAAGTGCCCAACAGATAAGTTAGACCTAGCCTTTTGTGCTGTATAACTGTTTTTATACAAAATAGAGCTGTATAGATCAAAATCCGCTGGGGATACACGAATAAAACTTTTAGGTACCTCTATGGAATATCCGTGTACTCCGTTGGATACTTTTACATTTTGAGAGTATAAACACAAAATCGTTGCAAATACGTGAAGTACTATCACAAGAAACTTTCCACACAATATGGTACGTAAGTTATACAGCACAAGGCTAAATATAAGGTTGGTTTTATATTGAACTAAGGATTCTGCTAAGTACTTTGTGGTATTTTTTAGTATTTTGGCATAGTGTTATCTATTTGGTCTGCCCAAGCATGTATACCTCCTACCAAGTTTCTTGGATTAGTGAATCCTTGGCTTTTGAGAAAGGCTACGGCGTTGGCGCTTCTTCCACCTGTTCTACAATGTACTACAATTTCTTTGTCTTTGTATTCTTTTAGTTCTTCTAGTCTTTGAGGTAGCGTGCCTAGTGGGATGAGTTTACCACCCAAGTTACAAATTTGGTACTCGTGTGGCTCTCTGACATCAATAATAATGACGTTTTCGCCTGCGTCTAGACGCTGCTTTAATTCTTGCACAGTGATATCACCCGTTTGCATAAGAGATGCTCTTGTGGAGAATATCGGATTCGAACCGATGACCTCTTGCATGCCATGCAAGCGCTCTAGCCAACTGAGCTAATTCCCCTTTTTGCTTGCAAATATAAAAAATATAAATCAAACCCAAATGGTATTTTTTTGTGCTTCACGAACGTATTTATTTTGAAGGCTTTGAGTTAAAGCGCGTAGTTGTGCCATCAAAGCACTGAACTGTTCAGGATATAAAGCTTGTGGTCCATCAGATAAAGCTTTTTCAGGGCAGGAATGGACTTCTATCATCAGTCCATCAGCGCCTGCGGCTACAGCAGCTAAGGACATAGGGATTACACGGTTTCTGTTTCCTGTACCATGGCTAGGGTCAGCAAATATAGGTAAGTGGCTAAGCTCATGTATGATAGGTATAGCAGAAATGTCTAATGTGTTTCGCCCCGTGTGGTCAAAAGTGCGGATACCTCTTTCACATAAAATTACCTTCTCGTTACCTCCTGAAAGTATGTACTCCGCTGCCATTAACCACTCTGTAATTTGGGCAGACATACCTCTTTTGAGCAAAACAGGCTTATTGATTTTACCCAATTGTTTGAGTAGGTAAAAGTTTTGCATGTTGCGCGTACCTACCTGGACAATATCGGCGTACGTGCATACTTCTTCTATTTGCGAAGCGTCCATAACTTCTGTAACTACTCGCAAATCGTATGTGTCTGCAGCCTTGCGTATCATTTTCAAGCCCTCTACTCCTAAACCTTGAAAAGAGTAGGGTGAAGTTCGGGGCTTAAACGCACCCCCGCGTATAAATTTTACCCCTTCTTTAGCAATTAAAGCTGCCATTTCAAAAATATGTTCCTCGCTTTCAATAGAACAAGGACCTGCAATAATGTTAAGTTCGTCCGCACCTATGGTTACTCCTTTTACATCAAAGCAGGTGCTGTTTTTTTTCCATGTACGGCTGGCTAACTTGTAAGGTTCATCTACTCTGTATACATCTACTACGCCTTTCAAAAGGGCAATTTTACGTATATCAAAATCAGGATGTACTTTGTTTGCAATAGAAATGATACTCCTATGCTCAAATTGTGCAATGTAGGCTTCTAAACCCCATTCCTCTAATTGTCTAAGTATCTCGGACAACTCACTCGCTTGTATATTTTTATGCAAAACGATAATCATATCTACTTGCTTACAACAAATATAACGCTTTTTGGATACACAAAGTTTACAGAAATTTCAATAAATTTTGAAAGTTATATTCACTTACTGCACAAAAATAGGACTTTCTGCACACAAAATAAATCTGAAAAATAATTGAGCAGGCAGGTAACTATGAAGTTATTTTTTTGGGCGTGCCCTTGCCCACACTTCGCTTGCGCTTGTGTGGGCAAGGTCGGCGTGGGACCGGCGACGCAAAACCATCCGGGCGAACCGGCGCACCGCACAGGGCT
>JANWVW010000213.1 GCA_025056095.1 Bacteroidia bacterium | reverse complement strand
TCAATTGCGTGAGGGGCATGGAGCATGCCGATAGGCAGTGCGGAGCGTTAGCGGAGCACCGAAGCGAAGCGTAGTGCAGAATGCCCCGACCCTTGCGCAGCAAGGGGCACGCCCAAAAAATCAAAAATTTTTAAGTTCAAAAATTCTTATCCTATGGAAATTTCATTTGAAAGCTCATTTCGGCTACTGCCCATTGCGTTAGGAAAATACTTATGCAGAACTTTACCTATATCCTTAATTGCTTGAACTATTCCTTCAGTGTATTGCCCTGCTTTGAAGTACCGAATCATCTCATCTTTGATATGAGTCCAATAGTCAGAGCTAATTTTTTCATATATTCCTTTATCGCCAATAATTGCTAACTTATGATCCGCTGCGGCTATGTAAATCAAAACTCCATTGCGTTCTGCGGTTTGCGTCATACCTAGCTGCTCAAAACATTGCTTAGCCCGATTGTAGACCTCTAATCCATGAGTAGTGTCCTCAATATGAACGCGTAATTCAGCCGTAGTTTGGTTTTCTATTTCAGTTATAGTTTGGACAATTAAAACGCTATCCAGCTTTTTGAGCAAAGCTTTTGCAGGGGATTCTGCTTCTTTTTCTTTATTTGAAAAAATGAAATCTAACCAGCTCACACACAAAAATACTAAAAAGTATCATATTTAAGTTTTTGTTTATCTTTGCCTACCTAACCATGACAGCACCAAAAATAATATTTGGTACAGATGGCTGGCGAGCTATTATAGCCGAAGATTTTACTCTGCAAAATTTATCTCGCGTAGCCAAAGCCACAGGTTTGTGGATACGCAAAAATTATCCAAACAAATTGACAGTTGCCGTAGGATACGACTGCCGATTCATGGGTGCAAAGTTCGCACAGCACGTAGCAGATATACTTAGCCAAATGGGAATACGAGTTATTTTAAGCACGGATTTTTGTTCTACGCCAATGGTTTCTTTGGCTACGGTTCATTTTAATTGTGCCGCAGGTATTATCATTACTGCCAGCCATAATCCGCCTGAATATAACGGCTACAAAATAAAAGGTTACTTCGGCGGTCCTGCCACACCTGAAATGATTAGCGAAATAGAAAGTCTGATTGACACACCTATTGATACAAACTTCAGCCCTGCTGGTATTGAAAAAGAAAACTTTGAAACACTCTATCTTAATCACCTCAAACAAAATTTTGATATTGAACTTATTAGAAAAAAGATTCACGTGGTTTACGACGCAATGTACGGCGCAGGGCAACGAGTATTACAACATTTAGGACTGAATGGCACTTTTTTACGCTGTGAGTATAATCCTTCTTTTATGGGGCAAGCCCCTGAACCTATTCACAAAAATCTTATTCAACTTTCTAAAACTGTATCTCAAATAGCTAAAATACAGCCGAAAGACCAATTAGTAATAGGCTTGGCTACTGACGGCGATGCAGACCGAATCGGCTTGTATGATGAAAATGGAAAATTCATAGACTCACATCATATTTTACTGCTGCTCATTTATTACCTTCACAAACAAAAAGGCTTATCTGGCAAAGTAGTTACTACTTTTTCTTGCACGCAAAAAATTTCAGAATTATGCAAAAAATACAATTTACCGCACCAAGTTACCAAAATTGGATTCAAGTACATTTGTCAAATTATGCTAAACGAAAAAGTAATTGTAGGAGGTGAAGAATCGGGAGGTATTGCAATTATTGGCAACGTTCCTGAACGTGATGGAATTTTTATAGGTCTGACGATTATGGAATTTATGGCTAAAACAGGTAAAAAACTTTCTGAACTTGTTCAAACTATTTACGATGAAATAGGTACTTTTGCTATGGAGCGTTACGATCTACATGTTTCTGAAAGCGAAAAACAACATATTCTCACACACTGTAAAAATAATGCTTATACGCATTTTGGCAATTTACAAGTAAAAAGTATAGAGAGTATAGATGGATATAAGTTCCATTTTGAAAATGGAGAATGGGTCATGATACGCCCTTCTGGCACAGAACCTATTTTACGAGTATATGCAGAGGCATCTACTCTTGAACGAGCTGTGGATATTCTTAACCAAACAAAAAATACTATTTTATCTCAACAGAATTCTTAATTTTGAACTATGAAACATAAAGCCATTTTAGAAAATGCGATAAAAGCACTGCGCGAGAGAACATACTACGCGCAATATCCCGAAGCGCCATCAGGAAAAATATACGGTGAAACAGCAAATGAAGATGCTAAAAGGCGTTTTGAGCAAATTTCTCAATCTACATTCACACAGCTTTTACAGGAAGGCGCATCAGGTACAGTAGGGGAAGAGCGTTCCCCTTACGGAATACCAATAAACATACAATATCCTGCTTTTGAGGTAGAAACCTTGATTAAAAACGCCCAAAAAGCCCAAAAACAATGGCTGAACCTAAATTATGCCCAACGCGCAGACCTATTGATTGAAACTTTAGAACAAATAAAAAATGTCTTTTTTGACATTGCTTATGCTACCATGCACACTACGGGACAAGCTTTCATAATGGCTTTTCAAGCTTCAGGACCTCACGCTGCTGACCGCGCGCTTGAAGCCATCGCCGTAGGATATGAAGAACTTAGTCGTTATCCTACTACTACTGTTCGTTGGGATAAACCTTTGGGCAAAGTTAATGCAGTATTAGACAAACGATTTTATGTAGTTCCAAGAGGAATAGGGCTAGTAATTGGCTGTTCTACTTTTCCCGTTTGGAACACTGTACCTGGTTTATATGCAAATTTAATTACAGGCAATCCTACTATTGTAAAACCACATCCAAAAGCTATTTTACCCATAGCAATATGGATAGCAAAAATGCAAGAAGTATTTAAGAATGCAGGTATTGACCCACATATTGTTCAACTCGCCCCTGATACTTCTCAAAACCCTATTACTAAACTATTAGCTGAACACCCTGCTGTAAAATTGATTGATTTTACAGGTAGCTCACACTTTGGTAATTATATTGAAAGTCTTCCAAATAAAATAACTTTCACAGAAAAATCAGGGGTTAATTCGGTTATTTTTGAGTCCTTTGTTGATGTTGAAAACGCTCTAGAAAACTTAGCTTTTTCTGTGTCCTTATACAGTGGGCAAATGTGCACTGCGCCCCAGAACTTTTTTATTCCTAAAAATGGCGTAGATACTAATGTCGGACACCTTTCTTTTCAAGAAGTGGTACAAAAATTTGCTGATAAAGTTAAAGCATTAGCGCAAAATCCTAAAATGGGCGCAGGTGTATTAGGCGCTATTCAAAGTGAAGATACTTACCAACGCATCCAAAATACTAAAAATCAAGGCTACAAAATCATTTTAGAACCGCAGCCCATTCAAAATCCTGAATTTCCGAACGCACGTACCAGCAGCCCATTATTTATTCAAGTAGAAGCATCTGAATATGATAAATATGCCCAAGAACTTTTTGGACCTATTGTGTTTATCATCCGAACCGAAAATGTAGAGCAAAGTATTGAATTAGCTAAAAAATTAGTAGAAGAAAAGGGCGGATTGACTTTATCCATCTATACCGCTAAACCCGACGTAAAAGAACGCATGCTTCAAGCTTTGTTACCTGTGTCTATTTCAATAGCCTTTAACTTATCAGGACCTACTTGGGTAAATCAATCTGCAGGGTTTTCAGACTTTCACGGCACAGGAGGAAATAAAGCAGGAAATGCTGCCTACACTACGCCTGAATTTATTGTCAAACGCTTTACCGTAGTAGGTGTAAGAGAACAAGTGTAGACTATATTGGCGATCTGCTTGCAGGTCGCCAATATTTTTTTACGTTCGTGAATTTTATTTATGATTGTGTGTTGTACAGAGCAGTAGTGCTGTGAATAGAATACAAAAAAATACTTCGCCCAATTTTATACAGAACCTAAAAATACTGATAAAAGTATCGCGCCCCTTTTTGTGGGTCAACACGGCTTACACTTTTGGGTTCTGTTACATTATGGCTGGTTTATCTTTCAAGTTAGAAGGTATTTCACCTTACCGATTGATAGATATAATTCAGCAGCCGTTTTTTATTGTTACCTTGTTTTTTTTTCTCATTCCGTATAACATCATTTTATACGGAGTAAATGATGTTTTTGACTACGAAACTGACCTAAAAAATGCCCGAAAACTAGAAACAAACTTAGAGGGCAAGGTACTTGCACCGCAGTATCATGATTTCATCTTGTGGACGTCGGGTATGCTTGCGGTTATATTTGGGATAATATACACTTTTTACTTGGACTTTAATTTAATTGTCTACATTGCCATGTTAATGGTAGCTTTAGCCTACTCGGTCAAACCTATACAACTTAAAGGACGGCCTTTTTTAGATTTTATCAGTTCTTCTTTTCACTATACTATCACTGCTTTTTTCGCGTTGTACTACTTTTATGATGCGTTCAAGTTTCACAATTCACAAGGTATTGAAGTAGAGTACGTAAGTTTATGGAAATTACTACCTTTGTTTATTTGGGGCTTTGGTTCTCATCTTTTAGGTGCTATCCCAGATATTGAAGCAGACAAGGAAGCAGGTTTACGTACTACTGCTGTGGTCATAGGTAAGCGTTTAAGTTTATTGCTTGTGTTTATATTTTATGCGGTAGCAGCAGGTTTATTTTTGTATTATTTTGGCTTTTGGGCTTTGGGAGTGCTTTTATATCCTATTTTAGTGTTTGTAAAGCAGGACACACAGCGCAATCGGTATCAAATATATCTTAACTATCTTAATGGGGCAGTGGTTACGATAGCCTTATTTGTCAAAGCGATTTTACCTTATTTATGATTTTTATTTTTTGGGCGTGCCCTTGCCCACACTTCGCTTACGCTTGTGTGGGCAAGGTCGGCGTGCTACGGGCTACGCTATCG
>JANWVW010000212.1 GCA_025056095.1 Bacteroidia bacterium | reverse complement strand
AAAAGGCTTGATTTTTAGCGATTTTATGTCTTCCCAGTTTTCTTTGAAAAGTTCTTGAATTTCTCTTTGAAGTTTGACGTAAGAGCTTCTTAGAGTTTCTTTGTCTTCGTCTATGAAAACTTCCTTTTGAATTAGTATGTCTCCCGCATCTACTTCTTTATCTACAAGATGGATACTAACTCCCTTTGGTGTATCTTCTAAAAAGCTCCAAACATTAGGGTAATACCCTCTATTGTATGGCAGGTAGGAAATGTGAAGATTTATTACCCTTGGATGATAGGCTTTTATCACTTCCTCAGGTATTATGTGTTTGTAGTTATAGCTTACTATAAACTCTGGGTTTACGCCTTTGAGCATTTCAAGGTTTATGGGCTCTTCAGTGTATATTACTTCCTCCCCTACTTCCTCAAGCCAAGCCTTTAGCTCAAGACTGTGCTCGTTACCACCAAGTAGTAGAACTCTCATGGTAGGATTCTTCTTACGAGCTTAAAGCCCTCTGCGTACTCCGCACCAACTTGCATACCTCTCAATCTGGCTAAGTATTCTATTCCTTCTGGTGAGCGGCGTATATTTCCCTAACAAACATGCCCGGCTGTGGTCTTGTGGCAGTTATAACAGCTCTATAAGTTATCTGATGGTCTATGTTAAGGTCATTCCAATAGTGGGTAAAAATCACCTCTGGATTTATTTCAGCAATTACCTTCTCTATTGTTTTCACTATTTGAATTAATTCAACGCCATCAAACCTGTTGTCTGGAAAGTCAAAAAAGAAAACCTCTTCTACTCCCAATAGTTTATTTGCTTCTTTTACCTGCTCCCTTAGTTGTTCAAGTTCCTTTTCCCTTAATTTAGTATCTCTCCTTTCATCTCTTGAAGTTATGCCCTCTCCGAGTATAAGGGTGTAGACTTTAGCTCCGTTCTGAGTGAACTTTGAAATAGTTCCTCCGCACGCAAGCACTTCATCATCAGGATGGGCGAGAATGAGAAGTATTGTTTCTAACACATTAGCCCCTTTAGAGACAACAACGTATCAATCTGTCTTACATTTTTAGGTATTTCCTCTACTATTGGACCACCTTTAAGGTATATAAACTCTATACCGGCAGATTGAGATGCAACACCATCAACCTCATACCAGTCCCCAACAGAAAATGTTTCAAAACTATTGAGTTTATACTTTTCAAGAAATTTTATAAAGTAGTAAGTATTGGGCTTTCTGTATTCTCCTTCTCCCACTGCATAATCATCTATCAGTTTGTCGAGTTCTAACTTCTTTATTTTATATTCTTGCACCTCCTTTATACCATTTGTTATGACAAACTGTTTTATACCCAAGCTTTTAAACTTAATTAATAAGTTTGCAACTTCATCTTGAAGTTGTATGTTAGTTTTATAGCTTCTATAGAAATGAATTATGTGTTCCTTATCAAATCTACATTCAAAAGTATTACATATTATGTCTATTAGATTTTTCTTTGGTTCATTGTTCTGCCACTCTTTAAGCCAAAAATTTTCAACTTCATTAGAGTTCTCTGGAAAAAACTTCTGCGCACAGGCAGAAACTCGCTGTCTTACGTCAAGGATTTGAGGATAAAGCGTGTTGTCCAAGTCATAAAATATAGCGCGATGTTTAATCATACACAAATATCTCTTTGTATAATCTGTACATTTTCAGATGTTTTGGTTTGCCAAATATTGTAATTTGTTGTCCTGTTTTCCACTCTATAAAGTTTTGCAATAGATCAACTCCACTCATTATTGAAAGTATTATAGTTCCACTCGGTCTACAGTTAAGGTCTGTTGGATAAAATGTGTCATTCCTTTGTATAAACTGAATATTGTATAGACCCTCTAACGCAAGTTTACTTGCAATTGTAGACACAAGATTCTCCAATACACTTGATTCAACCACTTCTCCGACCGTGCTAAATCCACTATGAGCTATTCTGCGTCTTACTACCATGTTTAATACTTTACCTTTTATGGCGAAGAAATCAACAGAATATTCGTCACCTTGTATATAATTTTGTATTATAAAGTCATCCAACTCTATTTTTTTTCTCTTTAACCTTTCTACCACACAATTTATATCCTGATAATCTTCCGCTATTATGAGTCCTTTGCCTCCGCTAGATAAACGAGGTTTTATAACAATAGGATAATCAACACTATCTTGATAGTGCATATAGTTTGTAAGTTTTGATGTTTTGGGAAGCTCTATTCCCAGAGTTTTCAGTTTATTATATAAAAGGTACTTATCTTGTAGGCTTTGTAAATCCTTTCGGAAGTTCATAAGAAATATGGTCCTCCACTTTAAACCTTGACTGAGAAATTTTTCATTCCAGAATAATATCTCCGGCTCAAGCCAAGATATGTAAAAATCTACATCTTCTTTTGCTATTATTCTACCTACATATTCCTCGTAGTCCGGTTCGCTAACCTTTGGCACTGTAAAAAATTTATCAAACAATGGAGCTCCTGTAGCATGTTTGTTTGAGTCAATGCCTATAGGCGAGTAGCCTTTTTTCCTGAAGTAATCAACCACACCCGCTATAGTACCTCCACCAGCGGGTGATATTAATATTTTCATGTTTCTATTCTTGATAGATATGTCTGAAAACTCAGCTCATCAAGATTATCCTCTTCGTAAGCATATTCGGGCGTATAACAAGTTCCACAAGCGGAGATAGACTTGTATCCATAGAGTAAAATAGAAGACCTTATCAAGTTCCACTTAAGCCCGTTCCATATTTCAACCGGTCGTTGATTCCTTAAGTCTCCTACTACGAGCCTTTGTGCATAGTCATTACAACAAATACTCACCTTTAAGTCTGAATGTATGACCATTTGAAAGAAAGGCATAGGACAAGTTTTAATAGACTTGCGCTCAGAGAGTGGTTTAAAGTTTTTTGTGAAACTCCCTTCTTTTTCTGTCCAGTCCATCAGATGTTTCTCGAAAACGCCATCGCAAATCTCAACAAGCTTATCTTTTATCTTTTTGGCGTTTTCATCTTTGAAAATGGAACAATTTATATTAACTTGAGAGTTTGTTATATCTCTTAACCTAACCAATTTGGATATAGCACTTAAAATCTCTTCAAGACTATACTTAGAATTTGTGCTTTCCTTAAAGGATTTTTCATCAGCGCCGTATATTGATATGTTTATATAGTCAACCCCTGAAGACAATAAACTTTCAGTGTCCACTGACTCTAATAATGAGCCATTTGTGCTTATAACTATTCTTTCAGCTATGTCTTCCTGCTTGGCTTTTCTTATCATTTTAACAATATCCTTATGCAAAAGTGGCTCGCCAATCATGTAAAGGTTGAGAACTTTAACCCTTTTGAAATCTTCCCTGATAAGTTCTACTATTCTCTCAAACTCCTCATATCGCATCGTTCTATAGGGTCTTATTTCAGTGTAATTTGACAAGCTTAATGGGCATGATATACACTTAAATGTGCATTTGTTTGTAGGTTCAATATATACAGAGAGTGGGCGCTCTAATGGCACAACATCCTTGAGATTGACTCTACGTGCTACAAACTCATTATAGTTTTCCTGCCTCATAATTATGTTATGTAAATCGTCCATTCGCTATATAACATAAATCCTTTCAAATGTCAAGCCTATTCTTCTGGCAAGCTCTTCTATCTCTCTATAGAACTGTGATAGTATTATTACACCACTGAACTTAATACCGATCAAACTTTCGTACGGTGTCACTTCTATGCCTATGCCTGGTATAAACTTACCATGCCTACTTTTATCACTATCTGTCAAAAGGATTTTACAAACTTGCTTCTTCGTAAGCTCCAAAAGCTTATCACGTATCAAGTTCAATACAATAATTGCAGAAGAGCCAGAACCCCATAACAGGTAGCTACCACCACTTTCAAGTATACTTATTAAGCGTTCTACTTGAGATTGTGTATTTAGTTTTTCCCTATGCAGGCAGCTTAACACTTCTTCATAGGTTTCTTTTTTGTTTGCGTCATCTTTTAATCCGCCATCCTTTGATATAATGAGTCTTAGAACTGGATAATTATTGAAGTAGTTGTCTATCTCGTATTCAAGTATTTTAGCACTTACAAGCTTACAAATTTCTTGGAATGAACTCACAGAAAAGAAGAACATATGTTCATGCAAATGTCCGCAAAGATATGGCACTTCTATAACTATTTTTCTGCCCAAGGTTAAACATTTTTCTATGATAGATACGGGATCTTTAAAATGTTCTAGCACATGGACTAAAATAAAAACATCAATATCAATATCTAAATTAGTTTCACTGGTGAAAAATTGATTAAAAACCCTTACTCCATGTTTCTCCGCTATCTGTGATAAGGCTTTTGAAGGTTCTATACAGTAGGTGTGTTTGTATCCAAAATCCCTAAGTATTTTTAATAGATATCCATCACCGCACCCTATTTCTACAATTTTCTCTTCTTTTGAGATGTGTCTCTTAATAAAGTCCAAAATACCAATGAACTTTTCTCTGCCAATACCGCTAGAAGGAAGTATTGTTTCGTAATCTCCATATATCTCATATAGAAGTCTATCATCTAATGGATTACAGTTAATACCAGACAAACATGATTTGCATAGTTTTGCAATAAAAGGATGATTGGGATAAGCATTTACTTTAGATTTTTAAACAGGCTTATAAATAACTGGCATTTCTTCAAACCTTATATACTCTTCTAGTTCACTACTTCCGCATATGGGACATTTCTCAATCATAGAAACTTACCTCCATTCTTCCACAAAATTATATATTAAGGTCTCCCCAGTAATGGGTAAAAATCACCTCTAGCTTTATTTCAGTAATTACCCTTTCTATTGTTCTCACTACTTCAATTGACTCAACACTATCAAATCTATTGTCTGGAAAGCTAAAGAAAAAGAC